>WRLJ01000098.1 GCA_009777685.1 Oscillospiraceae bacterium
CCCCGGGAATGCCTGAACACCACCCAAACCCACAGCCGCACGGGCAAACGGCGAAAACCTTTCCCCCGGAGTTTGCGGATCACCTGCGGGACGCCGAGGTCTGCGTCCCCTACGGTGTGTGGGGATGGGGCAAACGCGGTGCGTGAGGGAAACGCGGACGACCGGGGGCGGTCGTCCCTACAGGGGGTTGTGCCCTAACGAATCTAAGGTTCCGGCCATCCGGCGGACACGGCACGCCGTGTCCCTAGATATTTGCGTATTTCATTTGTTGCTGCCGATGTATATGACCTGACGTAGGGACACGGCGTGCCGTGTCCGGGCTTATTTTTATCATCTTGCAAAACAGCGTCCCTGCCGCCGCTTACTTCGTCGCCCAGTTCCCTGTCGCCAGCGCCGTCAGGTAGGCCGATACAAAGCCGTCCAGATCGCCGTCCATCACCGCGCCGATGTTGCCGTTTTCAAAGCCCGTGCGGTGGTCCTTGGCCAGCGTGTACGGCATGAACACATAGGAGCGGATCTGGCTGCCCCATTCGATGGCCTTCTGCGCGCCCTTGATGTCCTCAATTTTATCGTAATGCTCGCGCTCCTTGATCTCCAGCAGCTTGGCCCGCAGCATCCGCAGGGCGACCTCGCGGTTCTGGTGCTGGCTGCGCTCGTTCTGGCAGGCCACGACAATGCCGGAGGGGATATGCGTGATGCGGACCGCGCTCTCCGTCTTGTTGACGTGCTGGCCGCCCGCGCCGCCGGAGCGGTAGGTGTCCGTTTGCAGGTCCTCGTCGCGGATTTCGATGCTGTTGTTGTCCTCCGCCGAGAGGTCGGGCATGACCTCCACCGCCGCGAACGACGTGTGCCGCCGCCCCGAGGAGTCAAACGGCGAAATGCGCACCAGCCGGTGAACCCCGTGCTCGCCCTTGAGATACCCGTAGGCGTTCTCTCCCTCGATGCCCAGCACGGCGCTCTTCAGCCCGGCCTCCTCGCCGTCCAGATAGTCCAAAACCTTGCAGCCAAAGCCGCGCCGCTCGGCCCAGTGGGTGTACATGCGCACCAGCATCTGCGCCCAGTCCTGCGCCTCGGTGCCGCCCGCGCCGGCGTGGAAGCTGACGATGGCGTGGTTGCTGTCGTACTCGCCGCTCAAAAGCGTCGCCAGCCGCGCCGCCTCCAGGGCGGCTTCCAGCGCGGCGTAGCCGCCGGACAGCTCCGGCAGCAGGGAGGCGTCGCCCTCCTCCAGCGCCATCGCGCACAAGGTCTCCAAATCCTCAAAGTCGCGGCGCAGGCGCGCGTGGCCCTCTATCTTCGCCTTGAGCTGCTTGAGGGCCCGCAGGACCTCCTGCGAACGCCCGCGGTCGTTCCAGAAGCCGTCGCGGGCCGATTCCTCCTCCAGCGCCGCCAGCTCCGCCCGCGCGGCGTCCAGGCCCAGGCCCCGCCCCAGCTCCGCCAGAGACGGCTCCAGCGCGGCCAGCCTGGTTTTATAGGCGTCAAATTCGATCATACCGTATCCTACCCGCTTTCCCAAAAACGTTTCCCGGCCAGCGCCGCGCCTCTGCCGGAGGGTCCTGTTTAGTAAATCATTTGCGCCGCGCCTTGTCAAGGGGGAAGACGGAGATGGCAAAGAAAAGAAAAGCCCGTTCCCGGCGGTTGCATTTTCGGGCCGTGTAGTGCTATAATTAAGAAAAAGCCCGTCGGAGGTGGTTTTGTGCCGGATCAAAACAAACCCGTGCAGGGACAGGAGCCGGAGCCGGAACGGGAGCCGATCATTACGACCCTTTCGATTCCCGGGGAGCTGATCGACGACCCGCAGCGGGATGTCTGGAAGATGAAAAAAACCTCGTCCCTGCAAATCGCGCTGAACGTGACGAGGCTGCTGACGGTCATCGCCTGGGTCATCGCGGGGCTGGCGGTCATTTTCCGCCTGACGGACGGCCTGGGCACGAGGAACTATGCCTTCCTCAATCTGCTGCCGGCCGCCGGGAGCGCGCCGGAGGGAACGCGGCATGTGTATGTCCTGCTCACGGCGGGCGCTCTGGCCGTCAGCTCGCTGTGCTGCGGCGCGGGCGCGGCGCTGTGCGCGTTCGGCGCGTCCGGCCGGGCGAGCGAGGGCCGGCTGCTGCTGTTTCTGGCGGTGGCCGGCGCGGTCATGACGGCGGTGGTGTATTTTCTTTGGTGAGCCGCGCGGCCCGCATACCCCGCGTGCCGGTTCCGTGCGTCGTGGCGGCGGTGCTGGCGGCGGTGCTGGTGAGCCGGCCGCCGGCCGCCCCCCCCCGGCAGACGGAGACGTTTACCGGCTGTTTTGACACGGCCGCGCTGCTCATCGGCTACGGGCGCGGCTTCACGGCGGACGCCGCGCGCGTCCGCGCCCGCGCGGAGGAGCTCCATCACCTGCTGGATATCTACAACGATTACGAGGGCGTGACGAACGCCAAAACCGTCAACGACAACGCGGGCGCCGCGCCCGTGGCTGTGCCGCGCGAGCTGTACGAGGTCATTGAGACGGGCGTGGCGTGGCATGGGCGAACGGCGGGGAAATTCAATATCGCGCTGGGGCCAGTCCCGCGCCTTTGGAAAGAGTGCGCCGCGCGCGGCGAGGGCCGGCCCGGCCCGGACGAGCTGGCCGCCGCGCTGGCGTTGTGCGATATCCGCGATGTTATATTGGACCCGGAGCGGCAGACCGTGTTTCTGGCAAAGCCCGGCATGAGCCTGGACCTGGGCGCGGTCGCCAAGGGCTACGCCTCCCGGCTGGCCGTGGAGGAGGCGGAGGGCGCGATGCTGCTGAATCTGGGCGGCAATGTGGCCGTGAACGGCCCGCCCGCCGACGGCCGGGCGGCGTGGAATATCGGCGTGGCGCACCCGGACCGCCCGAACGACCCGTCTCAAAGCCTTATCTCCGTCGCCGCCTCGGGCGGGGCGGTCGTGACCAGCGGCGACTACCAGCGGTATCATTATGATGACGGACAGCGGCTGGGGCACATCATCGACCCCGACACCGCCCGGCCCGGCGCGCTGTACCGCTCCGTGACGGTCGCCGGCCCGGACGCCGCGATTTGCGATATCCTCTCCACCGCCCTGTTCCTGCTTCCGCGGGAGGAGGGCATGAAGCTGGCGGGCGAGGCCGGATACCGGGCGATTTGGGTGCTGCCGGACTTGAGCATCGCGGATACTGAAACCGAAAGGACGATGGACCATCAATAAGTTCGACCGTTTTTGCTACAGGCACAAAAACTGGGGCGTCCGCAACCTGATGCTGCTGATCGCGGTGGGGAACGCCGTGGTGTGGCTCGCGGACCTGATCAACTCCGGTAATGATTTTTCCCTGACGGCGATGCTGTCCCTGGACCCCGCCCTCGTCCTCCAGGGCGAGGTCTGGCGGCTGCTGACGTTTGTGCTGATCCCGCCCGGGACGGCCCTGTGGCTGCTCACGCCGCTGATCCTGTATTTCTATTACTGGATGGGCCGTTCCATCGAGGCCGAGTGGGGGAGCCTGAAGCTCACGCTGTATTACCTGGCCGGCATGGCCGCGGTGATCGCGGGCAGCTTCCTGACCGGCAGCCCCGTGACGGGGTCGGACCTGAACCTGTCGCTGTTCCTGGCGATGGCGACCCTGTTTCCGGACACGCAGATCCGCGTCTATTTCATCCTGCCGGTCAAGATGAAGTGGATGGCGCTGGTGTACGCGGGGACGCTCGTGCTGTCGGTGTTCCTGTCCCGCTCGCCGCTGCCGCTGCTGCCGATGGCGAGCTATCTGCTGTTCTTCGGTTCGCATTGGCTCCGTCTCGCGCGGCGGCGGGGGCGGCACGGAAAGCGGGCCGTCGAGTTCAAGACCGAGCTGCGCCGCGCTAAAAAGGTCAAGGGCCATCTGCACCAATGCGCCGTCTGCGGCGCGACGGATACGGAGCGGCCCGATCTGGAGTTCCGGTACTGCTCCCTCTGCGCGGGATACGAATGCTACTGCGGGGAGCATATCCGCAGTCACGAGCATAAATAACGAGAGATCAAAAGGGGAAAGCCTATGTTTCGTGTCAAAACCGGCCCTTCGAGTTTGTCGGTCTTCCTGGGGGAGCAGTGTGTGATCCGCCACACCCAGGACGAGCCGTTTGTGCGCGCGGGGAAGGGAAAATGGACGGTCAAGGGGAGCGGCGTCTCCGACGAGATCGTCGAGCAGGCTCCGCTGACGCAGGCGTCCTATGACGCCGGGCGCGGCGTCATCCGCTTCTCGGGCGGCGACTTTTCCCTGTCCTTCCACCTTTCGGAAAGCGAGGGGAATCTGGTGCTGTCGCCGCAGCGCTCCACGACGGGCTTAAACCGCGTCAAGCTGCAATTTCCCGCCAGGCCGGACGAGCCGGTGTACGGCGGCGGGGCGCAGTACCGCTCGCTCGACCTGCGCGGCAGGCGCATTCCGCTGTGGGTGCGTGAAAAGCGTCTGGCCGAGCGGATGCTCCCGCATCCGGCGGCGCGCTTTCGGGGGATGGGAGAGCATCCCTCGCTGTATCCGGTCCCGTTTTTCCTGACCGGCCGGCAGGTGTGGCATTATTTCCAGTGCCAGGCTCCGGTGATCTTCGACTTCCGCCCCAACCGCTCGTACCGGGTGGAGCTGTTCGATCTGCCCGCCTCCATCGTAATCGGGCACGCCGCGGAGCCTATGGAAGCGCTCAAGCAGGCCACGCGCGTGCTGGGCCGCCAGCCCGTCGTGCCGCAGTGGGCGGTGGACGGCGCGTGCATCGAGATACAGGGCGGCGCGGAGGAAATGATGCGCGTGCTGAAAAGCATCAAGGAAAGTGGCGCGCTGGTCGGCTCGATGTGGCTGCGCGACTGGACGGGCCTGCGCGACGCGGGCGCGGGCAAAAAGCCGTTCTACGACTGGTACTGGAACCGCGAGACCTATCCCTCTCTGGACGAGGTGATCCGCGAGCTGGCCGGCCGCGGCATCCGCTCGATGGCGTACTTAAACCCGCACTTTTCCATCGAGGGCAGCCAGTTTGCCGAGGCGGGCATGAAGGGCTATCTCGTCAAAAAGCCGCAGGGCGGCAACTATATCTGTGATATGGGCGGGTTTATGGCGGGTCTGCTGGACCTGACCAACGTGTCCGCGTGCTTTTGGATGAAGGAAGTCATCAAAAATAACATTCTCAAATTAGGGTTTTGCGGCTATATGGCGGACATGGGCAATTATTTGCCCGCCGACGCGGTGCTGTCGTCCGGCGAGAGCCCGGTGCGTATGCACAACCGCTGGGCGGCGCTGTGGGCGGCGCTGAACCGGGAGGCGATCCGGGAGGCGGGGCGGACGGCCGACACGGTCTTTTACACGCGGACGGGCTGGATCGACTCCAACGCGCACACGATGATGGTCTCCACGGGCGAGCATCTGGCCGGCTGGGGGCGCGAGACGGGCCTGCCCTCGGCGCTGACGGCCAGCCTCAGCCTGTCCTGCTCCGGCATGGGGCTGTCGCACACGGACTGCGGGGGCAACGTCGGCTTTCTCAGCCGTCGTTCCCGGGAGCTGTATCTGCGCTGGCTGGATTACGCGATGTTCACGCCGGTGCTGCGCGTGGTGCGCGGCGCGGCGGGCGCGTGGCAGTATGACAGCGACCGCGAGACACTGGCGCATTTTGCCCGCGCCACGCGGCTGCACCGCGCCCTGTCCGGCTATATGCGCCAGCTGGTCCGCGAGAACGCGCTGGAGGGCCATCCGGTCATGCGGCCGATGTTTATGCAGTTCCCCGGCCAGCCGGCCTTTGAGCGGGTGCAGAACCAGTACATGCTGGGGCCGGAGCTGCTGGCCGCGCCGGTCCTGATCGCGCATCAGAAAAAGCAGCGGCTGCTGCTGCCCGACGGGCATTGGGTGCATCTGTGGACCGGGCGCGCCTACGCGGGCGGCGAACACACCGTGATGGCCCCGCCGGGCCAGCCGCCGGTGTTTTACAAGGCGGACTGTAAGAACGAGGAAATTTTTGTGGATATTACTAGGAAGTTTCGGTAAAACAGGGGGGCAGATTGCCGCCCCTACGACCGTCATTGCGGGCTTGACCCGCAATCTCCCGGGGGATCACTAATCTGGGGGGATTGCGGGTCAAGCCCGCAATGACGAAAATAAGGGGGTCCCGCACAAACCGTAGGGGCGATTTCCAATCGCCCGCCGTGTTCCTCCAAGCGCGTACCCCGCCCTAAAATCCTCCGTCACGCCTTGCGGCGTGCCACCTCCTTTAAGAAAGGAGGCTCACGCGCCCTAAGGCTCCTTTCGTAAAGGAGCTGTCGGCGAAGCCGACTGAGGATTGACAAAGTTCCCGCACCGCTATCCCCCCCCACACCCCCCCCTTTCCCTCTGGCCAAACCCTCAGCTCGCGTGGTCTAATGTGCCGATTTTATCTTATACT
>WRLJ01000099.1 GCA_009777685.1 Oscillospiraceae bacterium
TGATCGGCGCGCTGCTGGTGGGGGTCAACTACGCCAAGGGGCTGGCGCTGGCGCTGGGTGTGCCGCTGATCCCCGTGCATCATCTGCGCGCGCATATCGCGGCGGCGTATTTGGAATTTCCGGAGCTGAAGCCTCCGTTTTTGGCGGTCGTCGTGTCCGGCGGGCATACGCTGATCGCCCGCGTGGAGGATTACACGCGCTTTCGCGTTGCGGCTTCCACGCGCGACGACGCGGCGGGCGAGGCGCTGGACAAGCTGGCGCGCGTTCTGGGCCTGGGCTACCCCGGCGGCGCGGCGCTGAGCCGGCTGGCTGAGGAAGGGCGGGACGACGCTTTTTCCCTGCCTGACTGCCGCCCCTTCGGGGAGGGGTGGGACATGAGCTTTTCGGGCTTGAAAACCGCCGCGGTCAATCTTCTGCACAAAGCGGATCAGCGCGGGGAGACCCTAAACCGCGCGGACCTGGCCGCCAGCTATGAGCGCGCCGTCGCCGACGCCGTCACAGGGCGCGCGGAGGCGTGCTTTGCCGCGTTTTCGCGGGAATACCCCGGTTGCGGTGCGGTGCTGTGCGGCGGCGTGGCGGCCAACCGGCGCCTGCGGGAAACCCTGCGCCGCGCCTTGGGGGACGCGCTCCATATACCCTCCGTAATGTACTGCGGGGACAACGCCGCGATGGTGGGCGCACAGGCTTTTTACGAGCTGGAGGCCGGAAAAACGGCCTCTATGGGACTGAATGCGTCGGCCTCTCTGCCGATGGGAGACGGGTTTGAATCGTTATGTTAAATGGAATGCGCTTCCTATGAAGGCGAAAAGCGCGATGCGGGGTTTTGAAGAAATTTGTAGAATTTCCGCAAACCGTTGCGGTATAAGGCGCAGAGGGCTGTGGACAACTCTGTGGAAAATGTGCATAACTTTTTGTTGTTGATAATTATGGAAGAGATTATATCACCCCGGCCCGGAAGAAGAGGCGGCCGGCGCGCGCCGTTTCGGTTTCCGTTTTCCATAAAAGGTGTGGTCAGCGGGGACAAGATATGCTATACTGGTATGGACGCAGAAACAAGAAAGGACGGGAGAGAACATGAGCGTGATCGCGGAGATTGGCGAGGCCCTGCAGAAAGGAAAAAAGGCGGATGTGGAGGCCCTGGTCCGGCAGGCGCTGGACGAGGGCGGGGACCCTCAGGTCATTCTGGAGGACGGTCTGCTGGCGGGCATGGGCCGGATTGGCGAGCAGTTCAAGAAAAACGAGGTGTATGTGCCGGAGGTTCTGATTGCCGCGCGGGCCATGAACGCGGGCGCGGCGCTGCTGAAGCCCTACCTCGCCGAAGCGGGCGTGGGAGAAAAGGGCGTTGTGGTGCTGGGGACCGTGAAAGGCGACCTGCACGACATCGGCAAGAATCTGGTCAAGATGATGATGGAGGGCAAGGGCCTGCGGGTGGTTGATCTGGGGGTGGACGTGCCCGCCGCGCGGTTTATCGGCGCCGCGGAGGAAAACGGCGCGCAGGTGATCGCCTGTTCCGCCTTGCTGACGACGACGATGGGGGAGATGAAAAACGTCGTGGAAGCGCGGAACGCTTCTTCCCTGGCTGGAAAAGTACAGATCATGATCGGCGGCGCGCCGGTGAATCAGAGCTTCTGCGACCAAATCGGCGCCGACGTGTATACCGCGTCCGCCGCCGACGCGGCGGATCTAGCGCTGGAGCTGTGCGGCTGACACCCTGAAACCCAGCGCGCCGGAGGCCGGCGCGCACAATTATAAAATTATAAACGGTTAGGATGGTGCTGTAATCATGCCAAGAGGCAAAATCGCGGATGCGGTAAGGGCCGGGCGGGTCCTGGTGTCCGACGGCGCGTGGGGGACATTCCTCCATGAAAAGGGATTAAAGCCGGGCGAATGCCCCGAAAGCTGGTGCGCAAGCCGCTTTGACGACGTGGCCGAGGTGGCGCGCGGTTATGTGGCGGCGGGCGCGGACATGGTGCAGAGCAACAGCTTCGGCGGCAGCTGCTTTAAGCTGGAGCATTACGGGCTGGCGGACGAGGCGGCGGCGCTGAACGAGGCGGCGGCGCGGGCGTCCCGGGCGGCGGCGGGCGAGGCGGTATGGGTGATCGCCTCCATCGGGCCGACCGGAAAGATGCTGGTGACCGGAGAAGTGACCGAGGAGGAGCTGTACGGCGCGTTCAAGACCCAGGCGGTCGCGTTGGAAGCCGGCGGCGCGGATGCCGTGTGTATTGAAACGATGTCCGACGCCGCGGAGGCGGTGCAGGCCATCCGGGCCGCCAAAGAGAACACGGGCCTGGAGGTCATCTGCACGTTTACCTTTGAGCGCACGGTGCGCGGCGACTTCCGCACGATGATGGGCCTGTCCCCCGCGGACGCGGCGAAGGCGGCCGTCGAGGCGGGCGCGGATATCATCGGCTCCAATTGCGGAAACGGGATCGTGTACATGGTTGAGATCGTCAATGAAATGCGCGCGGTGGACAACGATATCCCGATCCTGGTCCACGCCAACGCCGGCCTGCCGCGGGTCGTGGACGGCAGGAACGTATTCCCCGACGCGCCGGAGGATATGGCCCGGCAAGCCCCGGCGCTGATTGCGGCGGGCGCGAACATCATCGGCGGCTGCTGCGGCACGACCCCGGCCCACATCCAAGCGATCGCGGACGCGGTCCGATAAGGAGGTACATCACATTGAAATCCAAATTTCTCTCCACTGCCATCGGCTCGATGCCGTTTGCTGACGCCGGACGCGCCGTTGCGCTGTCGCTGGAAACCCTGGACGCGCCGATCTGGCCGCAGCTGCCCAAGCTGGGCCTGCGCGAGCAGATGGAGATCCAGTATTCCGAAGGGATGCCCCGCGCCGTCGTCGACGAGGTCAAGGGGCGCATGTATTTCGACACATCGGTGGACTACTCCGAGGAATTCGCCGGCTTCTACGAGCGGTACATGGAAGCCTGTGAGGACGAGGCCGCCGGCTTTGAGGCCGCCGCCATATCGCCGGAGTTCTCCCGGGGCCTCTACGCCCTGGAAAACGCTCTGAAAAACACCGGGAAACGGCCGTTTTTGAAAGTCCAGACCACCGGCCCGTGCAGCTTCGCGCTGACCATCGTGGATGAAAACAAGCGCGCCGTCTATTACAACGAGGAATTCCGCGACGTCGTGGTCAAGGCGCTGGCGATGAAGTGCCGCTGGCAGCTGCGGCGGTTCGCGCCGTACGCGGACAAGCTGATCTGCTTTATCGACGAGCCGATTCTGTCGGCGTTCGGCAGCTCGACCTATGTTTCCGTCAAGCGTGAGGACGTCGTGGCCGCGCTGGCCGAGGTCATCGACGCCGTACACGCGGAGGGCGCCTTGGCGGGCGTCCATTGCTGCGGCAATACGGAATGGAGTATTTTAACCGACGCGGGCGCGGACATCGTCAATTTTGACGCCTTCGGCTACGGCGACACCATCGCCATGTATCCGGAGCAGATCAAGCGGCATCTGGAAAACGGCGGGATGCTGGCCTGGGGCGTGGTTCCGACCTCCGACGCGATCCGCGGGCAGACGGTGGAAAGTCTGGAAGCCCAGCTGGAATCGGTGATGGACGGGCTTTCGGTCCAGCGAATTGACAAGGGGCTGATTTTGGAGCAGGCGATCCTCACGCCGTCCTGCGGGACCGGCTCTCTGGCCGAGGAGGACGCGCTGCGCGTGTTCAGCCTGCTCAGCCAGCTCTCCGCCCGCATGAAGGAGAACTACGGATTTTGAAGATCGCGGTCACCGGTAAGGGCGGGGCGGGAAAGTCCACCGCCGCCGCCGCGCTGGCGCTTATGCTGGCGCGGCGGGGGGAGCGCGTGCTGTGCCTGGACGCGGACCCCGACCCGAATTTCGCCGCTGCGCTGGGCCTCGGGCGCCAGGAGCGCGAGGCCCTCGTGCCGATCTCCGAGCGGCTTGCGCTGATCGAGGAGCGCACCGGAAGCGGAGGCGCCTACGGCGGCGTTTTTAAGCTCAATCCCGAGGTTTCCGATGTTGCGGAGACGTTTGCCGCGCGCGTGTGCGGGGTGGAGCTGCTGGTGCTGGGCGCGGTGCGGGGCGGCGGGAGCGGCTGCGCCTGCGCGGCGAGCACGTTCCTGCGCGCGCTGGTCACGGACCTGGTGCTGTTTAAGCGCGAGACGCTGATTCTGGACATGGAAGCCGGGGTGGAGCATCTGGGGCGCGCCACGGCGGGCGGTGTTGACGAGATGCTCATTGTCGCCGAGCCGGGGCAGCGCGCCGTGGACTGCGCGCGGCTGATTATGCGCATGGCGGGGGAAATCGGTGTGCGGCGCACGCGAATCATCGCCAACAAGGTCTCCTCGCCGGAGGATGAGGCCTTCCTCCGCGCGGCGCTGGGGGAACTGGCCGCCGTTTTACCCTATGATGAAAACCTGCGCCGCGCCGACCGGGATGGCGTGTCCGCCCTGGACGCGCTGGGACCGGAGGCGCGCGCGGCGCTGGAGGGACTGCTGAAAGCCTTGGAGGTGCGGCCATGAGCGCGAAGAACGCGGCTCCCGTTTTAATCGCCGTCACCGGCAAAGGGGGCGTGGGGAAGACGACCCTGTCCGCCCTGCTGGTGCGGCAGCTGGTCCGGCGCGGTGTGGGACCGGTTTTGGCCATCGACGCCGACCCGAACTCGTGCCTGGACGCGGCGCTGGGGGTGGAGGTCAGCGGCACGGTCGGGCGCGCGCGCGAGGAAGTGCGCCAGGAGTCCGCCGCCGTGCCGGGACTTTCCAAGTCTGAGCTGCTGCAAATGAAGATCGCCGGGAGCCTGGCGGAGTCCGAGGGCTTTGACCTGATCGCGATGGGCCGCCCGGAGGGCGCGGGCTGTTACTGCTACGCCAACAACGTGCTGAAAAGCGTGATCGCGGAACTGGCCGGGAGCTATCCCTATGTGGTGCTGGACAACGAGGCGGGCCTGGAGAATCTCTCGCGGCGCATCGTGCAGGCGGTGGACGTGCTGGCGCTGGTCTCCGACGGCGGCGGCGCGGGGCTGAAAACCCTAAAGCGGCTGTATGACCTGGCCCGCGAGATGGACATCCGGTACGGCAAGCTGCTGTTGATCATCAACCGTCTGCGCGGGGACCCCGAGGCGGCGCGGTTTGAGGATGTGCGGGCCTACACCGGGGCCGACGCGGTCATTACCCTGCCGGAGGACGCGGCTCTCTCCGCGCTGTCCGAGGAGGGCAGACCCCTGAGCGAGCTGCCGGACGGGCATCCGCTCCGGGAGAAAATCGACAGGATCATTGACATGATAGTAGAAATATAACAGAGAAGGGGATGAGATCGCTTATGAGTACGGAAAACCCGAACGCGCGCGTATTGGACCGCGCTTCCGCCGAAATGCTGGAAAAGGCCGCCGCCGACTGCGTGGAGACCTGCTTTGACCGGGCCGACGCGCAAAAGCCGCATTGCAAGTTCGGCACGGACGGCGTATGCTGCCGCAACTGCCACATGGGGCCGTGCCGCATCACGCCGAAAGCTCAAAAGGGGATTTGCGGCGCGGACGCGGACACCATCGCCGCCCGCAACTTCCTGCGTGAGGTCGCCGGCGGAACGTCCGCCCACTCCGATCACGGGCGGCATCTGGTTTTGAAGCTGAAGGCCGTGGCCGAGGGCAGGGCGGAGGGCTATGCCATCAAAGACGAAAAGGCCCTGCTCCGCGCCGCGAAGCTGTATGGCGTCGAAAGCGAGGGCCGGGAGTCCAGCGCCGTCGCGCTGGACTTGGCCAATCTGTTCCTCGGAGAGTACACCTCGCAGGAGGAGCCTTTGAAAACGCTGTCCCTCGCGCCTCAAAAGCGCCAGAAGATATGGGAGGCGAAGGGAATCAAGCCGCAGGGAATCGACCGCATGGTCGTGGAGGCCCTGCACCGCACCTCCATCGGCGTGGACCACGACTATAAAAACCTGCTGATGCACGCCTTCCGCACCGCGCTGGCCAATGGCTGGGGCGGCTCCCGGATCGCCTCCATCACATCCGATATCCTGTTCGGGACGCCCGCGCCGCTGAAAAGCGCCGCCAATCTGGGCGTTTTGAGGGAAGACACGGTCAACATTCTGATCCACGGGCATGAGCCGGCCATCTCGGAGATCATCGCCGTCGCCGTCGCCGCGCCGGATATCCGGGAATACGCGGCGGCGGCGGGCGCTTCGGGCATCACCCTGGCGGGGATATGCTGCACCGCCAATGAGGTTCTGATGCGCCACGGCGTCCCCGTGGCGGGGAATATGCTCCAGCAGGAGCTGGCCATCGTCACCGGAGCCGTCGAGATGATGGTCATTGACGTGCAGTGCTGTATGCCGGGGCTGATCGACGTATCGCGGCAGTACCACACGGAAATCGTTTCCACCACC
>WRLJ01000100.1 GCA_009777685.1 Oscillospiraceae bacterium
ACAAGCCGCCGCCCGTTGACGGGACCGTAACCATCACCGTCAGCAAAGACAAGCGGAGCGCTTCATATCTGATTACGCCGCCGCAGTACGGGGGCCGCTCCATTACGCCCGTCATGCTGCGGGACGCCGTCGCCAAGGCGGGCGTCACCTACGGCATCCGCGAGGTGGTGATGTCGCGGCAGGAGGAAGCGCCCGTTTACGACTCCCCCGTTATTTTCGCGCGGGCCAAGGAACCCGTCAACGGCATAGACGGGCGCCTTGAGTACCATTTTACCACCGAGCTTGAAAAACGCCCCCAGCTGCGCCCTGACGGGACCGTCGATTACAAGGAGCTGGGCGCGCTGCCCAATGTCCGCAAGGGCGACCGTTTGGTCACGATGTTCCCCGGCACCCCCGGCGAGGCCGGCACGGATGTGCTGGGCAGCAATATCCCGCCAAAGCCCGGCAAAACGCCGCGTCTTCTGGCGGGGAAAAACACCATTATCGACGATACGGGAACGGCCATGCTCGCCAATCTGGACGGGCAGGTGATCCGCGACGCCACAGGGCGCGTTTCCGTCCAGAATACTTACACCGTGGAGCGTGACGTCGATATCTCGACCGGCAACATTACGTTCGTGGGTCATGTCGTTGTGCTGGGCAATGTAAGGAGCGGCTTTACCATCCGCGCCGAGGGCAACGTCACGGTGCGCGGCTGCGTCGAGGGCGGCAGCATCTATGCCGCCGGCTCCGTCGTGATCTCGGACGGCTTCATCGGCAATGAAAAGAGCGAGATCGTCTCAGGCGGCAGCCTGCAATGCAAGCATATCCATCACGGGCGCGTTTCCGTGGACGGCGATCTGGAGACGGACCGCCTGTACCACAGTCATATCCGTTGCGGCGGCTCGGTCCGTATGATCGGCCGCTCCACCATCATCGGCGGCACGCTCCACGCGCGCCACGAGGTCGATGTGCGCGACGCGGGCAGCCGCATGGCCGGTTTCGAGACGCTGATCGAGGCCGGCAGCGACCCCAGCATCAGCGTGCGCGTCAAAGCGATTCCCGCCGAGGAGCAACAGCTGACCAAACGCTTAAACGAGCTGACCCGCGTGGCGGACATCATGACCCAGCTCAAGGAGCGCGGACGCCTTGACGCCGGACGGCGGGAGGAATATAACAGGGTGCTGTTCACGCTTCAGGCGATGCGCCAGCAGCACGCCGACCTGACCTCGGAAAAAGAGGGTCTTATGGAGCAGATGCAATCCCTGGGCTACGGCAACGTAATCATCCACGGGACCGCCTATCCCGGCGTCCATATCGTCATCGGGCCGGAGTCCAGCCGGATTCAGACCATGACCAGCGCGACCAAGTTTTTCAGAACCGACGCGGGCATTGAAATGGCTCCGGCGGGTTAAGACAGCGCCGCCGTCAGCGCCGCCCGGACCGCTTCCGGATCGGCCTGGCCCTTCAGCCGGCGCATGATCTGACCCATCAGAAACCCCATGACCTTTTCGTTTCCGTCCTTATATTCAAGGACGGATTTTTCATGGGCGGCCAGAACCTCTCGGACCGCGTCCCCGATCGCTCCGGTATCGGTGACCAGACCAAGGCCGTGTTCCTCCGCATAGGCGGCGGGGTCTATGTCCTCTTCCAGCACCTTGATCAGCAGCTTTTTCCCGATGGCGCGGCTGATGATCTTCTCATCCACCAAACGCATCAGCGCGGCGAATTTTTCGCAGTCGATCTCGATGTCGTCGTCGGTCTTCCCGTCGCCTCGGACCGCGCCGAGCAGGTCGACCAGTATCCAGCCGGCGGCGTCCCGGGGTTTGTCGAATATCCGGGTCGTCCCGTCGAAAATCCGCGAGAGATTGCGGCTTTGCGTGATCTGCGCGGCGTCGTGTTCCGCCAGGCCGAGCCGCTCGGTCAGGCGCGTATACTTCGCCTCCGCCGTCTCCGGCAGCGTTTCTCTGACCCGGGCGATCCACTCGTCGTCTATGACAATGGGCGCCAGCTCGGGATTGGGGAAATAACGGTAGTCGGTGGCGTCCTCCTTGCCGCGCATGGAAAAGCTCTCGCCGCGCGCGTCGTCCCAGCGGCGCGTTTCCTGCACCAGCGTCTCAGAGCCTGTCTGCAAGGCGCGGATATGCCGCTCTGATTCATAGGCGATGGCGGCGGCGATGGCCTTGAGCGAGTTCATATTCTTCATCTCGGTGCGCGTGCCCAAGGTCTCAGAGCCAACCGGGCGGACGGAGAGGTTAACGTCGCAGCGCATGGAGCCTTCCTGCATCCGGCAGTCCGAGACGCCCGCGAAGCTCAGCAGGCTGCGCAGCTTTTCCAGATACGCCACAACCTCCTCCGCCGAGCGGAAGTCAGGGTTGGAGACAATCTCAATCAGCGGCACGGAGGTGCGGTTGAAGTCGATAAGGGCCGCCCCGGCCCGCGCGTCATGGACCAGCTTTCCGGCGTCCTCCTCGATGTGAATCTGCTTGAGGGTAATGCGTCTTTTGCCCCGCGAGGTTTCGATCTCCACGCGCCCGTTGGTGCAGACGGGCGCGAAATACTGCGTGATTTGATAGGCGCAGGGCAGGTCGGGGTAGAAGTAGCTTTTCTTGTCAAACGAAATCACGCGCGTAATCTCGCTGCCGGTCAGCAGACCGGCGGCGATGCCCAACTCGACGGCGCGCCGGTTGGTCACGGCGGGCATCCCCGGCATCCCGGCGCAGGCCGGGCAGACGTTCTCGTTCGGCCCGGCTCCGAACCGCGCCGGACAGCCGCAAAACAGCTTGGATTCGGTGGACAGCTCCACATGAACCTCCAAGCCCATGACGACCTCATACTCCATAAATGCCCCCCCTTTCCGCCGCCGCGTACAGCGCGTTTTCCCGCTTGCGCGCGGCGACCAGCCGCGCTGCGGGCGGCGCCGCGCCCGGAAGCGTCACGGACGGCAGCCCGCACAGCGGGGCGGCCCAGGCGGGCGCAGACAACACATCATACTTCATCAGCAGCGCGTCTATCCCGTCGCGGAGCATCCGGCGGATTTGCATGGCCTTATGGTAGCGTTTTTCGTACCATCCCTCGGACAGAACCATCGCGCCGACAACTAGGGAGAGCTTGGTTTCCGGCGAAAAGCCCTCTGTGCGGGTTTTCAGGTACAACTCCTCCAGCCCCTTGAAGTCCGGGCTCCGGTATCCGAACCGCAGGCCGTCATAGCGGCTGAGGTTGCCGGACAGCTCGGCGCAGACCAGGATGTCCATCACGGCCGGGCCGGCGTCGGCCATCGGCAGGGTTTCGCGGCTGACGGCGGCGGTTTTGAGCGGTTCCTCCGACGGGGCGTAACGGTATGAGGGTTCCGGCTCGGAAACCCCGTCGCGTTCGTCATGCCCGGCGATCACCTCCAGCAGGGCAAAGCCTTGCCGGAGGTCCCGGCAGACGACGCTGACCGCGTCCATCGAGCAGACGGAGGGGATCAGCCCGTAGCGGGAGACCGTGCCGTAGGTAGGGCGGATCGTGTACAGGCCGAGCGCGGCGGCCTGATCGCCGGCGGCTCCCGAAAAATCATTGCAGAGCGCCAGATCGGCCCGCCCCTCCGCCACCGCCGTCACAACAGGCGAGGGCACGGGCGCGGGCGGGGCGATGCCGAACTCCGTGCCCGGCGGCTCGCTCCGGAGAGCGTATCCCGCCCCGGTGAGGCGTTCGGCCACGGCCGCGTCAAAGGGAGCCTTGAAGCCTTGCAGTATCTTCGACCCGGCGGTCGCGGGCAGCCCTTTTCGCAGAATGGAATCCTCCAGGAAGACCGGTTTTGAGGTCATCATCATCATCCCCCGTTGCGGCACACGCGCCGCGTCTGTCTCAGTCTATCGTTCTAGGCGCTTGAAAATACCCGCCGTACTGTTCGGGCGCGGCGGCCAGCAGCTCCTCGCGGGGCATGAACCTCCGGGCGGCGTCCTCACGGGTGACGTTCATCAGGCCCGATACGGTGACAAGCGGCGCGACGCCGTCCGTATCGACGCCGTCCAGCAGGGCAAACCGCTCCTCCAGCCGCGAGGCCCGCTCCGCGGCCCACGCGCGCTCGCCGGGAGGCAGGGCGAGCTTGACCATCGCTTCGTATTTTTGACATTCCCGCTCCGTCATAGCCAGCCCTCCTTCTTTACCGGATTTTGATGTGGACGTCCCGCAGCTGCTGCTCGGTCACGGGGCCGGGCGCGCCCAGCAGCAGGTCCTGGGCGCTGCTGTTCATCGGGAAGGCGATGACCTCGCGGATGTTTTCCTGCCCGGTCAGCAGCATCACGATGCGGTCCAGGCCGGGGGCCATGCCCGCGTGCGGCGGCGCGCCGTACTGGAAGGCGTTGAAGAGCGCGGAGAACTTGCTTTCGATATCCGCCTGGGTGTAGCCCGCGATCTCAAAGGCCTTCAGCATGATGTCGGGCCGGTGGTTGCGCACCGCGCCGGAGGACAGCTCCACGCCGTTGCAGACGATGTCGTACTGCCACGCCTTGATGTCCAGGGGGTCCCGGGTTTCCAGCGCCTCCATGCCGCCCTGGGGCATGGAGAAGGGGTTGTGGGTGAACTCAACGGCCCCGGTTTCCTCGTTGAGACCGTACATCGGGTAATCGGTGATAAAGCAAAACTCAAACGCGCCCTCGTCCGTCAGCCCGAGGCGGCGGCCCAGCTCGGCGCGGATCTGCCCGGCCATCCGGTCGCACAGGCGCGGCATGTCGCAGATAAAGAACAGCGTATCGTTGACTTTCAGGTTCAGGGTTTGGATCAATTCCTTCCGCTTTTCCTCGCTGAGGAATTTCACGATCGGCCCTTTCAGCTCCATGCCCTCCAAAATGGAGATATAGCCCAGCCCCTTCATGCCAACCTCGCCGGTGGCGAAGGCCAGCATCTTTTCAAAGAACGATTTCGGGCCGCCCGCGCAGTCCGGCGCGACGATGCCGCGGACGGGCTTGTTGCGGAACGGAGCGAAGTCCACATCGGCGAAGAAGCCGGTCAAGTCCTCGATGAGCAGCGGGTTGCGCAGGTCGGGCTTGTCCGTGCCGTAGCGCAGCATCGTCTCGGCGTAGGTCAGGCGGCGAAACGGCGGCGGGCTGACGCGCCGATCGGAAAATTCGGTAAAGGCCGCGTAGAGGACCGTCTCGGCCACGGCGAAAACGTCCTCCTGCGTGGCGAAGGCCATCTCAAAGTCCATCTGATAGAACTCCCCCGGCGAACGGTCGGTCCGTGCGTCCTCGTCGCGGAAGCAAGGGGCGATCTGGTAATACCGGTCGAAGCCGGAGACCATCAGCAGCTGCTTGAACTGCTGCGGGGCCTGCGGCAGGGCGTAAAACATGCCGTGGTGCTTGCGGCTGGGCACGAGGTAATCGCGCGCGCCCTCCGGGGAGGACGAGGTGAGGATCGGCGTCTGGACCTCCAAAAAGCCCAGTTCCTCCATCTTGGCCCGCAGGAACCGCGTGATGTCCGCGCGCGCGACGATGTTGCGGTGGACGGCGGGGTTGCGCAGGTCGAGGAAGCGGTATTTCAGGCGCACCTCCTCCCGCGTCTGGGTGGATTGGCCGACCTCCAGCGGAAGCTGATGGAGCGCGTGGCTCAAGACGTCCAGGCTCTCCGCCCGCAGCTCCACCTCGCCGGTGGCGATTTTCGGGTTGACGGTTTCGGCGTCACGCCGCGCCAGAACGCCTTCGACGCTGACCACGCTTTCGCGGCCCAGCCCTTTCAGCAGCTCCCCGTCGTGGATGACGGCCTGGGTCACGCCGTAGTGGTCGCGCAGGTCGGCAAAGATCACGCCGCCGTGGTCGCGGACCGTGTCGATCCATCCGGCCAGCCGCATCCGCTGTCCGATATGCTCCGGGCGCGCCTGTCCGCAGTTGTGGGTACGGTATGGGTTCATGTCGCTTTCCTCCTCCGGTATTGTATCGCAAAACCCTCAGAAACGGTCGGTTTCTGAGGGATGGGAATGGCGTTTCGCGCAAATAACGGTCTCTCCCGCTTCTTGGGAGGAATCATATCAGAAAATCACGGGGCTGTCAAGGGGGGCAAATCCACCCCGGCAGGGCTAACCATTTACTATCCCTGATGCTGTCCGCGTTTGCCTTGCCGCACACGCCGTAGGGCGCGATGCCCACATCGCGCCGCATTTACCCCGCCGCACACACCGTAGGGGACGCAGACCTCGGCGTCCCGCAGGTTATCCGCAAACTCTCGGGGAACGGGTTTTCACCGTTTGCCCGTCCGGCTGTTGGTTTGGGTAGTGTTCAGGCATTCCCGGGGGAGGTCTCCCCCGGAACCCCCCACTGGGGGCGTGCCGCCCCCAGCCCCCCTGCCGGTCATACGGGGGTTTTGCTTGCGGGAAG
>WRLJ01000101.1 GCA_009777685.1 Oscillospiraceae bacterium
GAGTTTTTTTTACTTTTCTGCCCCCAAAACGCCGGGGCCCTCGGTCCGGAACGGCGGGCCCGCCGTTCACAGCAGCTTTGTCACCGCCAGTCCGATCAGCACCGCGCCCGCCAGCCAGGAGATATTGACGCGCAGCTTGTCGGCCGCCTTGTTGCCCAGCCAGCCGCCCAGCAGCAGCGCGGCACAGCCCGTGACCAGCGAAAAGGCGATGACGATCCACGCGTTGACGCCCGTCAGCGCCGCGCTGAACCCCACGGCAAAGCCGTCCAGGGACAGCGAGAGCGACAGCGCCGCCGCTTCCCTCGGGGAAATGCTTTTCGAAACGTCCACATCGGCGGCTTCCGGGTCGGCGTACAGGCGCAGGATGAATTTGAAGTTCAGCGCGGACATTTTGATTTCCCGGCTGAAGCGGGCGTGTTTGCGGATGAAGGCCTTGGTGAGGCTGTCAAACAGCTTGGACAGGCCGATCAGGAGCAGAAGCCCGAACGACAGCCCCGTCGCGAGCCCTCCGGGGATGTACCGCGCGAGCAGTGAGCCGGACAGCAGTGAAAGCCCGATAACGCCGGCGCAAATCCAATTGATGATTTGCAGCGACAGCATGGGGATTTTGATTTTTTTACATCCGTAGGCAAACGCCGCCGCGAAGGCGTCGATCGACAGGGACGCGGTCAATACGGCGGCCTCCAGCAGAACGATCGCCCAAGTCACGCGCACCACCCCCGTTGATCGAGCTCTACCCAGCAGTATATGAACGGACGGCGGGCGCGGTGCATGGTTTATGCTCTCCGTCCGGCGGCGCGGCCCGTTATTCATTGACAGGGGAAGCGCTTATGTGCTAAGATGTACGGAGAAGACTGGAGAAAAGAGGGAAACGGCGTTGCGAAAGCAAGCAGCGGTCAGGCATACGGCAAAAAGATGCGTTGTGTTTTTGCTGTTCTTTGTCCTGCTGGTCTTTCTTTCCGGGCTGTCCATATCGCTTCATATCCATCACGACCACGGTCACAGCCGCGATTTCGACCCCGAGGAAACCGGCGGCGTCTGCGCGGTGTGCGCCCACATCCAAAGCGCGGTCAAGGCGGCGGTTTACAGCCCGTCCCTGGTGTTTACCGGCCTGCTTGCCGTGACGGCGGCGGTGTGCTTTGTTTTTCCGCGCTCCGCTTCTCCCACGCCTGTCGTACTGAAAACCCGTATGAATCAATGAAACGGCCGCAAGGGCTTTCCGTGCTGTTTGAAAACCGTCTGTTTTCCTGCGGAGTTCGGTATAGCCCTGCCTTTTTGTGTTTATCTATAAAAATGGGAGGTTTTTGCCGATGAAACGGCTTATTGTGATTGCTCTGACCGCGCTGATGACGCTGACGCTGGCCGGCTGTGCCGAGCCGGGCGTCGTGCCCGGCACAGCCGCGCCCTCGCCGACCCCGGCCCCGGCCCCAAGCCGCACGCCGCAACCGGACCCTGTCCCAGAATCCACTCCCCCCGCCCAGCCGGGAACGCCGCTCAAAATCGTCTGCACGGTCTTTCCCCCGTATGACTGGACGCGCCAAATCCTCGGAGACAAAGCGGAGGCGATGGAGCTGATTCTGCTGACGGACGGACGGATTGACCTGCACAGCTATCAGCCGTCCGCGGCCGATATCGCGGCCATTTCCACCTGCGATCTGTTTATCTATATCGGCGGCGAATCCGACGGCTGGGTAGAGGACGTGCTGCGCCAGGCGGCCCGTCCGGACAGGGTCACGATCAATCTGCTGGAGGCCCTCGGGGAGGCGGCCAAGCGGGAGGATGAGCTTGAGGGGCCGGAAGACGGCCACCATCATCACGGCGACGAGCCTGATGAGTACGGCTATGACGAGCATATCTGGCTCTCGCTGAAAAACGCGGAAATCCTCAGCGGCCTGATCGCCGGCGCGCTTGCCTCGCTGGACGAGTCCCATGCCGCCGAATACCGGAGCCATCTGGAGACGTATACGGAACAGCTGGCGGCGCTGGACGCGGAATACCGGGCGGCCGTCAGCGCGGCTCCGGTCAAGACCCTGCTGTTTGCCGACCGCTTCCCGTTCCGTTATCTGATGGATGATTACGATCTTCGCTATTACGCCGCCTTCTCCGGCTGCTCCGCCGAGACGGAGGCCAGCTTTGAAACCCTGGGGTTTCTGGTGGAAAAGGTAAACGAGCTGGAGCTGAACGCCGTGATGGTCACTGAAAGCGCGGATCAGTCCATCGCCAGAACCGTGGCCGGCAGCGCAAAAGCCCGCAATCCGCAAATTTTTGTGCTGGATTCCCTGCAATCGGTGACGGCCCGCGACGCGGACGGCGGAATGACGTATCTTTCCGTGATGGAAAGCAATCTGGACGTGCTGAGAGAGGCCCTGCGATAGCGGAGCCTTCGGGAAGGAGCTATATGCCGCAGCTGACTTGTGAAAACGTGACCCTCGGCTATGAGGGGAAAACAGTGGTTTCCGGCCTTTCGTTCACCGTGAACGCGGGGGATTACCTGTGTATCGTCGGCGAAAACGGTTCGGGCAAAAGCACTTTGATGAAAGCCATCGTCAGACTGAAGGCTCCGGCGTCGGGAACGATCGTGACCGGAGACGGGCTGGCGGCGGACGAAATCGGCTATCTGCCCCAGCAGACGGCGGCCCAGAAGGATTTTCCGGCCTCCGTCAGGGAGGTCGTCCGTTCCGGCTGCCTCAACCGCCGCGGCTGGCGCCCGTTTTACAGCCGGGCCGAAAAACGGGCGGCGGAGGAAACCCTGGAAAAGCTCGGCATCGCTCCGCTGGCCAAACGCTGCTACCGGGAATTGTCCGGCGGGCAGCAGCAGCGGGCGCTGCTGGCGAGGGCCTTGTGCGCCGCAGGCAAAATTCTGCTGCTGGACGAGCCGGCGGCGGGGCTTGACACCAAGGCGGCGGCGGACATGTACGCCCTGATCGAACAGCTGAACGCGGAGAACATAACGGTCATCATGATTTCGCATGACATCGCCGCCGCCGTCAAGTACGCTTCCCATATCCTGCATCTGGGCCAGCAGCGCCCGCTGTTCTCCGGAACGACGGCGGACTATCTGAAAAGCGACGCGGGACGCGCCTGCGCCGGGACGGGAGGTGAGCCGGCATGACGGAGGCTCTCGGCAGACTTGCTTACTATTTCCAAACCTTTGAGTTCGTGCGGTACGCGATGGTCGCCGGTGTCCTGATCGCGCTGTGTTCCTCGCTGCTGGGCGTGACGCTGGTGCTGAAACGGTTTTCGTTCATCGGGGACGGGCTTTCCCATGTCGCGTTCGGGGCCACGGCCGTCGCGGCGGCGATGAACCTGACCGATAACATTCTGCTGGTTTTGCCGGTCACGATCCTCTGCGCCGTCCTTCTGCTGCGAACGGGCCAAAACACGAAGATCAAGGGCGACGCGTCCCTGGCGATGATTTCCGTCGGCGCGCTGGCCATCGGCTATTTAATCATGAACCTGTTTGCCAAATCCGCCAACCTTTCCGCCGACGTTTGCGCCACCCTGTTCGGCTCTACGTCCATCCTGACGCTGTCCCCGACGGCGGTGTGGCTGTGCGCCGGCCTGTCGGCGCTGGTGACGGCGGTGTTCCTGTTGTTTTACCACAAGATATTTTCCGTCACCTTCGACGAGGACTTCGCCGCGGCGACCGGGGTCCGGGCGAAGGCGTACAATCTGCTGCTGGCCGTGGTGATCGCGGTTATCATCGTGCTGGCCATGAATCTGGTCGGCGCGCTGCTGGTGTCCGCACTGGTGGTCTTCCCCGCCCTGTCCGCCATGCGGGTCTTCAAGAGCTTTCTGAGCGTGACGGTCTGCTCCGTCGTGATGTCGGTGGTCTGCGCCGCCCTCGGCATCCTGATTTCCATATTGGCCGGCACGCCGGTGGGCGCCACCATCGTCGCGGTGAACATTTCGGGCTTCCTTATCTTCAGCGCGGCCGGACGAATCTTACAGAGGAGCTGAGAACATGAAAAAAAACCTGCTGACCGCGCTGACCCTGTGCCTGATCGGCGCGCTGGCCGCGGGCTGCGGCGGTAAAAAACCCGCGGCGGGCATTGATGTGGACTTGACCGCTTTGAGCGGTGTGATGGTCTATGCCGAGGTCTATAATATGATGACCTCTCCGGAGGAATATCTGGGCAAGACGATCAAGGCCAATGGCTCTTACGCCGTGACCTATTACGACAAAACCGGCCAGTATTATCATTTTGTTCTGGTCGAGGACGCGGGCGCCTGCTGTCAGCAGGGTCTGGAGTTCCGCTGGAGCGGCGAGCGCGTCTACCCCGATGAGTATCCGGCGGAAAACGCAAAAATCGAACTGGTCGGCGTGTACAGCCGCTATGAACTGCTGGGGGACACCCTGTACTATTTGGCGGTTGATGAGCTAACCGTTCCGGGCTGAACCGGCGGCGCGCCAAACCCCGGGCCGCGCACAGCGGCCCGGGATCAAAGCTATACAGGAGGACGCACACATGCCAAAACTGTTATTCCAGGGACACGGCAGCTTTCGTCTGACCGCGAACGACGGGCGCGTGGTCTACGTCGACCCGTACAAGGGCAAAGGATACGATGTCCCGGCCGACATCATCCTGGTCACCCATCAGCACCATGACCACAATCAAATCGACCGCTGCGCGCAAAAGCCGGAGTGCCGGATCATCACCAATGAAGAGGCCCTCGCGGGCGGAGCGCACAACCGCTTTGACCTCGGCGGCATCCTGATCCAGGCCGTCGAAGCGGCCAACAAGAACCACGACCCGAGACAGTGCGTGGGGTACATCATCACCCTGGACGGCGTGAAGCTCTACGCCGCCGGCGACACCTCCAAAACCGCGCAGATGGCATCCTTTGCCGCGCTGGAGCTGGATTATGCCCTTCTCTGCGGCGACGGGCTGTTCAATATGGGGCCGGAGGAGGCCGCGGAATGCGCGGCGCTGATCGGCGCGAAGCACAATATCCTCATCCATCTCAAGCCCGGTGAATCCATCCGCAAAAAAGCCGAAAAGTGGACGGCGCCGGACAAGCTGATCGTGGAACCGGGGCAGGAAATCGAACTGTAAGGCGGCTGTATGTGAGCCGTTCGCGGAAAAGCAAGCCGTCCCGCCGGAACGGGCCGCGAATAAGGCCCGTCTTTTCTACGATGCTATGATCTCCGCCCCGAAGGGGATGAGGGCCAGCTTCGCCAGCTTGAAATGCTGAAGGCCGAACGGAATACCGGCCAGCGTCAGGCATAACAGCAACCCGAACAGAATGTGGACGACGCACAGCTCGATCCCGCAAACCAAAATCCAAATGACATTTCCGACGGCCCCCATGACGCCAAAGCCGCCGGGCTTAATTTCGCGGCCGAACGGCCAAAGCACAAAGCCCGCGATCTTAAAGCATTGCACCCCAAACGGGATGCCAATGATCATCACGCACAGCAAAAGACCGACGACGGCCCACAACGCCGCGGCGATGAGTCCCCCCAGTATCAGCCAGAACAGATTGCCGAGAAACCGCATTGCCTATACCCCGCCTTCCAAATGAAATCCGAAAAAGACGTTGATACCGGAATCTATTTGATATAGCCTCCGGTTATGCGCTTAATGTCGCCGGCCGTGACAATGGCGGCCGGGGCAATCCCCTTGACCAGCCGCGTCGCCTCGTCCAGCTGCTTGCGTTTCAGGTACACCCTCATGATCACCATTTCATTGTCTTTTCCGTGCGAGTCAATTGTAGTAACGCCGAACCCGTCCTGCCTCAGCGCGTCGACGAGACGCCCCGCGATCTCGCGCGTGACGTACACCTCCATGACGGACATCCCGATCGCCAGCTTTTCCTCCAGCACCGAGCCCATGAAGTTGCCGCAGGCAAACGCAAGACAGTAGATGATGACCTTGAAATAATCCGACGTAATATCCTTGAGGACGATGCTGACGACAAACAGCCAAATCAGCACCTCGAAAAAGGCGAGCACCGCCCCCAGCTTCCTCTGGCCCCGGTTGATCAGCACGATGCGCAGCGTGGCGATTGTGACCTCAATGAGCTTGGCAAAGAAAATCCCCAAATACACCAGTATATTAAGGGGTGTGAACATGTCATCCGCTCCTTACGGCAAAGATTTCCCGTTACAGTATTATACATCATAACGCTGTCTTTATCAAGCGCGCCGTGGTTTGCCCCACCGCACAGGCCGTAGGGGACGCGGCCCTCCGCGTCCCGCAGGGTTATCCGCAAACTTCGGGGAAAGGCTTTCACCGTTTGCCCGTCCGGCTGTGGGTTTGGGTGGTGTTCAGGCATTCCCGGGGGAGGTCTCCCCCGGAGCCCCCCACTGGGGGC
>WRLJ01000102.1 GCA_009777685.1 Oscillospiraceae bacterium
CTGGGTCTGGGCGAGAGGCGGGGACTGGCCTCGGCGGGGCAGCGCCGGCTGATCCGGGAGATGGACGTGTTCCCCGTGCCGGCCCAGCAGTCCATCCGCGAGCTGACCCTGACGGGCCGGACCTATGAGGATGTGCTTTCGGCGGCCGTCTGGGCGGTGTTTCAGGAAGGGTACCGGAAGGGCTGGGGGGCCGACGGCGACCACCTGAAGACGCGCGAAGAGGTTAAAATGGCGCTGGACTGCGGCTTTACCATGATCACCCTGGACGGCTCGGAGCATATCGGGGACGGGCTGGAGGCCGTGGTCCGCTTCGCCGTCAGCATCTATGACGAGTTCCTCCGCGGCGGGGAGATCGACTTTGAGCTGTCCATCGACGAGACGCAGACCGTGACCTCGCCGGAGGACCATTATTTCGTGGCGCGGGAGCTGAGGAAGGCGGGCGTGCGGCCGGTCAGCCTCGCGCCCCGTTTTTGCGGGGAATTTCAAAAGGGCGTCGACTACCGGGGGGACGCGGGGGCGTTTGAAAAAGAGTTTGCCGTCCACGCGGGGATCGCCGAAGAAATGGGCTATAAACTGAGCATCCACTCCGGCAGCGATAAGTTCGCGGTGTTCCCCGCCATCTACCGGGAAACCGGCGGGAACGTCCACATCAAAACGGCGGGCACGAGCTGGCTGGAGGCGCTGCGCGTCATCGCGCGCCGGGAGCCGGGGCTGTTCCGGGAGATTCAAACGCTGGCCCTGAAGAGTCTGCCCGAAGCGAAGCGGTATTATCACATCACGGAGGACACCGCCAACATCCCGGACATCACCGCGTCCGGGGACGCCGAGCTGCCGGCCCTGCTTGATCAGGACGACGCGCGGCAGGTCCTGCACATCACCTACGGGCAGACGCTGAAGGCCCGCGGGGAGGCGATATACGCCGCCCTGAACCGGTACGAGAACGATTATTACGACGCGCTGGGCCGGCACATCGGGCGGCATCTGGACCGCGGCTAGCGGTCAAAAGTTTTCCAGCAGCTCCAGAATGAACGGCAGGCCGCCGCCGCCGAAATAGGCGTACCGCCCGCCGCCGTCGCCGTAGTTGCCTTTCTGCAGCAGCGTCATGCCGAAGCCCTCGCAGGATAGGATGACGGAGTCCATCCCCTTGACGTTGAACGCGATGTGATGGAGGCCCTCTCCGCGCTCGTTGAGGAAGTCGCGCCAGACGCTGGGCGTCTCGTTGGGCTGGATCAGCTCAATCTGCACGCTGTCCCCGACGCTGAAAAAGGCCATTTTGCAGGCCGCGCCGGGCGCGGGCGCGCCGCGCACCTCGGTCTGTGTAACGGCATACTCGCCGCTGCCGAACACCGGCGGCTCCGGTACGCCCAGCAGCTGCGCCAGACGCGCCTTGCTCGCCTCGATGTCGTGTACGACGAGCGCCACCTGCGTCAGGACATGGGTTCCCATGATTCCGGACATGATGTGTTTCCTCCCTAAAGATGGTATTGACGGGCTTTGCTCCCTGATTATACACGCCCGCCCATGAAAACGCAAGCGGCGGCGCGGCCGGTGTGATACAATAGAACAACCAAACCGATATCCATAAAGGAGGCGCGTTTATGAACCGTTTGTGGGAAACCTTTTCCGCCCTTGTCGCGATCGACAGCCCTTCCTTCGGGGAGCGGAGCTTTTGCGAGGCGCTGAAACGGCGGCTGGCGGAGCTGGACATTCAAACGCAGGAGGACGACGCCGGAGAGCGGCTCGGCGGCGACTGCGGCAATCTGTACGGCTTTTTGCCCGGCGCTCTGCCGCTCGCGCCGCTGCTGTTTTCCGCCCACATGGACACGGTGGAGCCGGGGCGGGGCAAACGGGCCGTCCTGGGCGCGGACGGCGTAATCACGTCTGCCGGAGACACCGTTCTGGGGGCCGACGACGCGGCCGGAATCGCGGTGATTCTGGAGGCGCTGGCCCGCCTGCGGGAGAGCGGAAGGCCGCACCGCCCCATCGAGCTGCTGTTCACCGCGGCGGAGGAGCGGTACTGCCTGGGGTCGGCCAACGCCGACTACAGCCGTCTCCGCGCAACGGAATCGTACACGCTGGACCTGGGCGGCGCCGTCGGCGAGGCCGCCAACGCCGCGCCCACCGTGCTGTCCTTTGAGATCACCGTGACCGGCAAGGCGGCGCACGCGGGCTTTGCCCCCAAGGACGGCGTCCATGCCATCGCGGCGGCGGCCAAGGCGGCGGCCCGTATCCCTATGGGCGAGCCGCTCCCCGGCCTCACCGTCAACATCGGGACCATCCGGGGAGGAACAGCCGGCAACATCGTCCCCGACCGCTGTCATGTCGCCGGCGAGATTCGCAGTCTCTCCCACGAAGCCGTCATGGCGCGCTGGGAGACCGTGCGGGCTATTTTCGAGGAAGAGGCGCGGGCCCTCGGCGCGGAGGCGGAAGCCCAGAGCCGCTGTGTCGTCACCGCCTATGAAACGCCGCTTGACAGCCCGGTTGTCCGCCGCTTCCGGCGGGCCTGCTCCGCCCTCGGCGTGACGGCGGACATTCACGCCACACTGGGCGGCAGTGACCAGAACAATTTTGCCCTGCGGGGCATACAGGGTCTGGTGGCCGCCTGCTCCATGCACGAGGTTCACAGCACGCGGGAGTTCAGCCGTCTGGAGGAGCTGGAGCGGTGCGCGGAGCTGGTGTTGTCTCTGATGCTGGAGGACGCGCCGTAACGGCGGCCTCTCCGGCAGGCAGAGATTTTTTCCGCCGGGGGAAAAGCCCCTTGAATCCGCGGGCGCGATGGTGTAAAATAGAGTTGCTCTGAGCTTTGCGGGGACGCGCGGTTCTGCCGGCCCCCGGGCCAAACAAAACCTACATAAAAGGAGTCAAGCGGCATGAGTAAATTGCAGGTGGGCGTCATCGGCTGCGGAGGCATCGCGCTGAACAAGCATCTTCCGGCGGTCAGGAAAACGGACATGGCCGATATCACGGCCTTTTGCGACGTGGTGCCCGAAAACGCCGCCAAAGCGGCCAAGGAGTACGGCGTTCCGGGCGCGAAGACCTTTACGGATTACCACGAGCTGCTGCGGCTGGACCTCGACGCCGTATATGTCTGCACCCCCAACCGCAGCCACAGCGAGATCACCGTCGCGGCGCTGGAGGCGAAAAAGCATGTGATGTGCGAAAAGCCGATGGCCATTAACTACGCGCAAGCCCTGGACATGACGGACGCGGCCAAGCGGAACGGAAAGCTGCTGACCATCGGGTATCAAAACCGCTTCCGCGGGGACAGCATCTTCCTCAAAAAAGAATGCGAAAACGGCGTGCTGGGCGATATCTATTACGCGCGGGCCAAGGCCATCCGCCGCCGCGCCGTGCCCACCTGGGGCGTGTTCCTCAACGAATACGAGCAGGGCGGCGGCCCGCTGATTGACATCGGGACCCACGCCCTGGACCTCACGCTCTGGACGATGGGCAACTACAAGCCCAAGTCCGTGACCGGCGCGGTCTTTCATAAGCTCAACGGCGAGACGGAGCCGGCCAACGCCTTCGGCGCGTGGGATCCCGGGACATTTACCGTGGAGGACAGCGCCTTCGGGTTCATCCTCATGGAAAACGGGGCGGTCATCTCACTGGAGGCCAGCTGGGCCTTGAACTCTCTCGACGTGGGGGAGGCGAAAACCGTCCTCTGCGGCACGAAGGCCGGGGCCGACATGAACGACGGGCTGACCATCAACGGCACGCGCCACAACCGCCTGTATTCCTTCAAGCCGTCCTTTGACGCAAGGGGCGTGGACTTCTTCGGCGGCGGCGAGGCTCCCCCCGACGTGCTGGAGCAGCTGACCTTCCTCGGGGCGGTCATGGGCAAAAACGATCTGGTCGTGCTGCCCGAGCAGGCGCTGGCGGTCACGCAGATTCTGGACGCCGTGTATGAGTCCGCCAAAACGGGAAAGCAAATCGTTTTCTAAACAGAAAGGACGCGGTATAGAATGCCCCTCATCCACGATTTTTCCATCCAGCTGTATTCGGTGCGCCATGAGATCGAGGCGGCGGGGTTTCCCGCCGCGCTGGAAAAGCTGAGTGAGATTGGATATACCGGCGTGGAGTTTGCCGGATACGGCGGGCTGTCCGCGGCGGAGATGACCGCCCTGCTGCAAAGAACGGGCCTGAAGCCCGTCAGCGCGCACATCGGGCTGGACCGGCTGGAAGCGGCGGCCGGGGAGGAAATCGCCTATCACAAAGCGCTGGGCACGGCGTATATCGTCGTCCCCTCCGCGCCGTTCGCAAGCCCCGAAGAGGTCGAGGCCACCGCCGCGCGGCTGAACGCGCTGGCCCCCAGGGTCAGGGAGGCGGGCTTCGGGTTCGGCTATCACAACCATGATTTCGAGTTCCGGACCGACGGCGGCCGCTATCGGCTGGAGCGGCTGCTGGAGCTGGCGCCGGATGTGGATTTGCAGCTGGACGTATTCTGGGCGTCCCGCGCGGGCTGTGACTGCGCGGCGTTCATGACGAAATACGCCTCGCGGATCACCATGCTGCACATCAAGCAAATGGACGCCTCGGGCGAATGCGCCGACCTCGGCGACGGCGTGCTGGATTTCGCGGCCCTGATCGGGTTGGGCCTGCAAAACGGCGTCAGGGAATACATCCACGAGCAGGAGACGTTTTCCGGCGACGCGTTCGCGGGGCTGGCGCGAGGCTATCGGCATATTCTGTCATTGCAGCAGGGATCACTGACCCCTGACCCCTGAATTGCAGAACCTTGTGCCCATAGATTGGACACAACACACCCTCCCGCCTGCGGCGAGAGGGTGTGGGCAGGTATCTGACAGGGAACCCTAAGACATTTTCGGCGTGGAGGGCGCGTTTTTTCCGGGTTTGCTTTCGCCCAAACCCGGGCTGTCTATTGTATTTTCTATCCTGTATTTGGTGGTGCCTTCAAAGTTTTCTTTGATGTCCGCAACGATCTTGCGTCCGAATGCGATGATCGACTTGATACATTCGGCGATGCTGTCTTTGAACGACAGAGACCGCCTGGGCGGATTTTGCAGCTCGTTGAGGTCTATGTTTTCCCGGGCGGCGGGGGATTCGATCTCAATGGTTTCCGAATCGACAGCGGGCTTGAACCAGTGCGGCAATAAATGTTTGGTCAACTCCGCCTGTTTTGTCTTCTCAATGTCTCGAAAGGCTTTGATTTCCGGGCTTGTCGGGTTTTCGTATCCATACGTTTTTCTCAGATCCTCAACCCCCGGAACTTCGCTCAACACCTCCATGGCTTTTATTTTGTCCCGCTCTATGCTCTTTTTGTATTGCTCCTGCAATTCCACGAGACCCTTTTTCAGTTCGCTTCGCTCGTATTCTTTTTCGCCGTCTTTGCTCCAGCCAATGGTTTCACAAAAGTCGTCGAAATTGGTCACGCAAAGGTCTATAAACGCTTTTTTGTAACGCTTGTCGGCCAGGTTTTTGTAATGGTCGAACGCCATGCTCCGCTCTATGTTGATGTCCGTGATTTGGTCTCTTTCGTCTTGGGTAAACTGCGGAACCTTTGCCGTTTGACTGGGATCGAATTGATGAGTCGTGATTTCCAGAGCTTTGTTCAGAATCTGAATATCCCTGTAGTCGTCCGTGTGCAAAAGCGCCTCTCCGCCCGGATTAATGGTAAAGCCGCACAAACCCGGCCCTGTGTCGTTTTCGGCTCTCCTCATCCTAAAATAATTTTCGTTTTGGACGACCCGATCATGCTTGATGAAACTTTCCTCGAATCTCCTGATTTTGTCCATCATTGCATCATCAACGATAATTTTCGGCATGATATGACCCTCTTTCTTTTTTTGTTTTTCGGCGTTGTCCGCCGGTTCTGTATAGGGGGCTTCCATAAACCTGCTTTGTGCGGATGGGGGCAAAAAATCGGACGATACTTTCCGGCAAGGCGTGCGAATGAGGTTTATGGAAGTTCCCTATATTGCATAATACGAATGAACCTCGAAACCAGCTCACGCATTTTACGGCCGTGTCCCGGTCAGCGTGGAATTCGGGCAGCCCGCCCCCTTTGAATCCGCCCCATCGAGTATGCACTCAGTGTAACATTTTACCGATTTCCTGTCAATGCCAAACGTGCATTTGGGGGGAAACCCCTGTTTTCGTCATGGCGGGGCAAGCCCGCAATCCCCCCAGATTCGCGATCCCCCGGGAGATTGCGGGTCAAGCCCGCAATGACGGTCGTAGGGGACGCGGCCCTCCGCGTCCCGCAAAACGTCCCCAACGCACCGGCGCGGGAAACGGCGGACGTCCCGGTTGCCC
>WRLJ01000103.1 GCA_009777685.1 Oscillospiraceae bacterium
CCTTCGACGACGGGCCGTACCTCTCCACCACCGTCGATGTGCTGGACAAGCTGGAGGAATACGGGATCACCGCGACGTTTTTCGTCGTCGGCAGCCGCTTTGTCCGGGACGGCGAGCTCATAGAGGAAACCGCCGCCGTCCTCCGGCGCGCCCATGACATGGGCTGTGAGATCGCCAACCACTCCAAGTCGCACATCCAGATGGGCGGCCTGGAGGCCGATGAGGTTTGGGAGCAGTTCGAGTTTGTCAGCACCTACCTCGAACAGGCCGTCGGGGTGCGCCCGGCGTTCTTCCGCGCCCCGTTCCTCAATACGAGCCGCACCATGTTCGAGGTCATCGACGTCCCGTTTATTCAGGGGATCATGGCCAACGACTGGACTAACAACAAGGACACAGACGAGGAGGAGGCGCAGTACCGCGCGGACCGCGTGCTGGAACAGACGACCGACGGCACCATCGTCCTGCTCCATGACTTTGACGGGAATTACCGCACGGTCATGGCGCTGGACATCATCCTCCCCGCGCTGCTGGAGCAGGGCTACCAATTCGTGACCGTATCGCAGCTGTTTGAGTACAAGGGCGTCACGCCGACAGTTGAGGGCGGCCCCTACACGAAGGTGGGATAACCCGCGCCGCGCCAAGCGCTCAATTCAAACGCCGGGGCAGACACAAGGTCCGCCCCGGCGAAGCATGGCTTGCGGATATTTATTCACCCTCCAGATAATTGACGTCCGAATTGATCCTGTACGCCTTTTGAAATTTGCCCTCGTAGTCGGTCATCACAGCTTTGCCGGTGTGAGGATGGAACGTCAGTTCCGCGGGAAAGCTGTTATCCACATCCAGATACACCAGCGGCTCGCAATCGGAAGGATTGCGGAGCTTGTGCGCGCCTCTTTCCCCTCGGGGGGCAACCAGCACGTCGCCCTCCGAAACCGCCGTCTCGCCGTCCGGCGTTTCCAGAATACCGCTGCCGCTGATGATGTAGAAGACTTCCTCCGCCGCGGCGTGGTAGTGGTAGGGATAACTCGACGTTCGGGGAGGGAGGGAATATAGGGTGACATACAGCTGATGGCCCGTGGACGGGGAGGATACTCTGCACATATCATGGACATAGTCCTCCTTCAGCTCCCCCTCATAATGACACGCTTTTCTCATGTCGACCGTTGTATAGTCCGCCGTTTTCACGTTTTGAATCACGATCTCTTTCGGCATTCCCATTCGCTCCCCTCTAAATCAACCTTGCCGCGCCCGCTATCCCTTCACCCGGATCAGCGCCGCCGCGCTGGCCGCGATGCCCTGAGCCGCGCCGGTGAATCCCAGCCCCTCCTCGGTGGTAAACTTGACATTCACCCGCTCCGGCGGGACGCCCATCGCCCCGGCGAGATTCCGGCGCATTTCCTCCCGATAGGGGGCCAGCTTCGGGCCCTGCGCGACGACGGTGGTATCCACGTTGACGATCTCGTACTCCGGCATACGCCCGCAAACGGTCCGGAGCAGCGCCAGACTGTCCGCGCCGCGCCATTGCTCCTCCGTATCGGGGAACATCCCGCCGATATCGCCCAGCCCCGCCGCGCCCAGCAGCGCGTCGATGACCGCGTGGGTCAGCGCGTCCGCGTCCGAATGGCCCAGCAGCCCGCGGGTATGCGGGACCGTGACGCCGCCCAGCACCAGACGACGTCCCTCGGCCAGCCGGTGGACGTCGTAGCCCTGCCCAATCCGAATCTCACTCATGCTTCCTTTTCCTCAAAACGGCTTCCGCGCGCTCCAAATCACCGGGCACGGTGACTTTGAAGTTATCCGGGTCGCCGGGGGTGACCCAAACCTTGACGCCCAGCGCCTCCACGGCGGCGCAGTCGTCGGTCGGCTCAAGGCCCTCTTGCAGCGCGCGCGTGAGGGCGGCCTTGATGAGCGGCGGGTAAAAGCACTGCGGCGTCTGGATATGTACAAAGCCGGTCCGGTCCGGCGTCGAGTCGACGGTGCGCCCGTCCGGCGAGAGGATTTTCAGCGTGTCGACCGGCGGCAGACCCGGCGCGGCCGCTCCGGTGCGGCGCGCGGCGCGGATGACCTCCGTAATCACCCCGGCGGGCAGACAGGGCCGCGCGCCGTCGTGGATGGCGGCCAGACCGGCCTTCGGGTGGCATTCCAGCAATCCCAGCAATACGCTTTCGGCGCGGGTCGCGCCGCCCTTGACGACCTTGACGGCCTTGGTGATGCCGTGGGCGGCGCACAGGTCCGCCACAGCCTCCAGAGCGTCCCCGCGGGCGACGACGATGATTTCCGCAATGTCCTCATGCCGCTGGAGGGCCGCCAGCGTGTGCGCCAGCAGGGGCTTGCCCGCCACCGCCGCGCCCAGCTTATCCGCGCCGCCCATGCGCGCGCCGCAGCCCGCCGCGGGCACGACGGCGGACACAACAGGCCCGCCTTTCAAGCGGACCCGTGGTTGTTTGGTGGATTTTTTCCGGCTGAACAGTCCCATCATCAGGCAAGCTGCGCGTCAATCTGCGCCTCGATGTCCTCATAGGTCGCGCTGCGCGCCAGCGTGATTTCGGAAATCAAAATCTGCTTGGCGGAATGGAGCATCCGGCGTTCGCCGGTGGACAGTCCGCGCTGGCGTTCCCGGATCATCAGGCTCTTGACGACCTTGCAGACCTCGGTCAAGTCCCCGCTGCGGATGCGGAGCATATTCTCACGGTAGCGGCGGTTCCAGTTCTGGTTGTGATCAATTTCAATGCCCGGCAGGCTGTCGATAATCTCGCCGGCGCGCGTACTGTCGATGATCGCGCGCACACCGATTTCATCGCTGTTGGAAATCGGGATCATGACCATCATACCGCCCAGGGGCATCTTCACGACGTAGTATTCACGGCTTGTCCCCTCAATTTTCTGCGTGACGATATTCTCGATCACACCCGCGCCGTGCATGGGGTGGACGATTTTATCCCCGATTTCAAACACGTAAACCCACACCTCCGAAACGAACGCTGCGCACATCCTGATACCAGTATATATTACCTCGCATGAAAATACAAGCCCATATTTGGATAACTTTTCGCGTTCCTACACCGCCTTCTTTATATAAGTTTGCACAAAAATTGTAAAGTTCAACCATTTTAGCGGAAAATTTTAGAGAACGGACAACCTTTCCGCTCTCCGGCATGACGCGCCTGAAGGATGGGCCGCGGGCCTCCCAAAGCGGCCCCCGTCAGCGCTCAAGGCTCAAGGGCCATCACCGGCCCGTCCAGCTCCGCCGCGATCTCCGCCCGCGCGGCGGTGAACAGCAGCGGCAGGCCGGTTAGCTCCGAGACGCGCCCGATATAGCCGCGGGTGTCCAGAACCTCCCGCGCCGCCGTGCCCGCGCCCAGGTTGGAGTTGTTGACCAGGCCCGTAAAGCGCACGCGGGCGGCCCGCTCGATTTCCTCCCGGATGGCGGCGGCCTCTTCGGGCCGGGCCGTCATCGGGCGGTAGGCGTTGACGACCAGCAGCACGGCGGCGCCGGCGGCGTTCAGCCGCGCCGCGTACCGCCCCAGCGCCAGCGCGCCCCGGTCGTCGCCGCCGACGTCAAGGACGGCATGGCTGTCCGTGTCGTCAAACGCGGCGGCGGCCTCGGGCGGAAAGCCGGGCAGCTCGGCGTTGGAGCCGGCATAAGGCGAGGCGATCAGCCGCACCCCCGCCGCCTCCAGCCGCGCGCGATGGTCGCGCGTGCGAAAATAGGGATTGACGATATCCAGGTCCGCCAGCAGCACGCGCCCGCCCCGCGCCCGCAGGGCCAGCGCGGTCTGGACAGCCAGGGTGGTCTTGCCGGAGCCGTAGTGCCCGGCATAGACCACGACGCGCGGCAGGGAAAGCCCGTACTCCCCCATCATGAACGGAGCATGATGGTCTCTTTGGTGAACATCCAGCGCGCCAGCGCCATGACGCCCAGCACGAACAGCAGACTGACGCCGATGGAGCCCAGCAGGAACGTGTAGTCGGTGATGCCGCCGAGGACCATTTTCAAAGCGCCCGAGACGTTCATCACCGGCACGAACATCATCCACCGCTGAATGTCGCCCGCGCCCAGGAACATCAGGGCGAACACGGGGACATAGCTGACGATCATAATAAACGAGCCGTAGGTGGCCGCCTCCCTGGAGGTGCGCGCGTAGGTGGAAATGACCACATGTACGCCGGAAAAGACCAGCGCCATCAGCAGCACCAGCCCGACCGTCAGCAGAATCACGGGGATCGGGAGGTTCAGCGCGGACGCCGCGCCGGTCATCTCGTCGCTCATGCTGAATATGCCGGGGGCCAGCATGAGCGCGATGCCCATCCCCGCCACCGAAGCGGTCACGTTCAGCAGGGCGAACGTCGTGACCGCCAGCAGCTTGCCCGTCAGGATCGCACTCCTTCCGGCGCGCGTGCAGAGCAGCGGCTCCATCGTCTTGCGCTCCTTCTCCCCCGCGAACAGGTCGCTGGCGATGGCCATGCCGCCGACGGCCAGCAGGACCACGACCAGCATCGGGACCATCATCGAGGCCATCATGCCCGCGCTGCCTCCGTCGGTTTCGTCCGTCGCCTCGGAGATCGTGGTATATCTCTGCGTGACGGGGACCAAATCCGCCAGGCGGATGCCCAGGGCCGCCAGAGACTGCTCGACGGCCATCTGGCCGTACTGCCCGACCAACCTGCCGACCAGCTCGGCGGCCCGGGAGGAATCGTTTTTCTTATCGTCATAGATGATCTCCACCTCCAGCTTGCCGTCCGGGGTCTCCGTGCCGCGCAGGGCGAGCGTGACGTTCCCGTTTTGCAGGTCCGCGAGAGGGTCTTCGCTCTCCCTGACGCTGATGCCCGGGTTGAGCGCGAGGATATCGTATACCGCCGCGCTGCCGGCGACGGCGACAATGGTGCGCTCCTCCACGCCCTCCATCATGCCGGACAGCCCGCGGTCCATAAAGGTGAACATCATCGGGTAGAGGACCAGCGGGACCAGCAGCGAGGAAATGATCGTCCTGCGGTCCCGAAACCCGTCCAGCATCTCCTTGAGGAATACGACTTTCATGTATTTACCCATGGCTATTGCGCTCCTTCCTCTCCGGCCAATTTGAAGAATACTCCCTCCAGCGTCTCGCACCCGTGCGACGCGCACAGCTCTTCCTTGGTCCCGGCGGCCATCAGCTTTCCGGCGGACAGGATGCCGATGCGGGTGCAGAGGCGTTCGACGACGGGCAGATTGTGGTCGCTGAGGACGATGGTCTTGCCCTCGTCGCGGCAGCGAAGAATAAAGTCCTCGGCCTCCTTGCGGGCCGTCACGTCCAGTCCCAGCACCGGTTCGTCGAACAGCATCAGCGCGGGGTCGTGGATGATCGCGCGCGCGAAGCTGATCTTTTGCCGGTTGCCCTTGGAGAGCTTGCCCGCCGCGCGGTCGAGGTACTCCGTGAAGCGGAACGCCTCCGCCAGCGTCTGGATGCGCCGGTTCGATTCCGCGTCGCCGATGTCGTTGAGCCGCGCGAAATAGCGTATGTTCTCCCGCGCGGTCAGCCGGTCGTACAGCCCCGTGTCGCCGCCGAACAGAAGCCCGGTCAGCCGCCGCACCTCGTCCGGCTCGCGCAGAATGTCATGCCCGCCCACGCTCGCGCTCCCCCCGGAGGGGGTCAGCATCGTGGCGATCATGCGCAGGGTCGTGGTCTTGCCCGCGCCGTTGGCGCCCAGCAGCCCGAACACCTCGCCGCCCGTCACGCTCAGGGTCAGCGCGTCCACGGCGGTAACCGCGTCCTTGCCCTGCGTTTCGCGCTGCTTGCGGTTCAGCGGGAATAACTTGGTCAGTCCTTTGATTTCCAGCATGATGCTCCTGCCTTTCTGGTTGAATGTCATTTACCTTACCATAAAACGCGCGGGAATGCAACCATTAACGCCCGCCCGCACACGCCGTAGGGCGCGACGACCCCGGCGCGCCGCGTTTGCCCCGCCGCACACACCGTAGGGGACGCAGACCCCGGCGTCCCGCAGGTTATCTGCAAACTTCGGGGAATGGCTTTCACCGTTTGCCCGTGCGGCTGTTGATTTGGGTAGTCTTCAGGCATTCCCGGGGGAGGTCTCCCCCGGACCCCCCACTGGGGGACTTGGCAGTCCCCCAGGCCCTCTCGCGGGAAATACGGGGGTTTTGTCTGTGCAAGACACTACTGTTCACCGTAAGGGGCTTGTCCGGGCTGTCCTGGCCTCGACTTTTGGGTTTCTCTCTTTTTGTCTTCTTTGTTCTTCCCGGCCATACCCTTGCACTT
>WRLJ01000104.1 GCA_009777685.1 Oscillospiraceae bacterium
TGTGGGTCAAGTTAAGCCTTGGAGGGGTGGCACGAAGTGCCGGGGTGGTTCGTGACCCCACGGCGCGCCGGGGGCGTCGCGCCCTACAACGGTGTGCGGGTGGGCGAACACGGCGCGATGTGGGCATCGCGCCCTACGGCGTGTGCGGCCACCCCCAAACCCGTACCCCGCCCTAAAATCCTCCGTCACGCCTGGCGGCGTGCCACCTCCTTTACGAAAGGAGGCTTGCGCGCCCTGTAAGGCCCCACCCCCGTCAAGGCTCCTTTCCTAAAGGAGCTGTCGGCGGAGCCGACTGAGGATTGACAAAGTTCCGCACACGCCACCCCAAAACCCGCAACCCGCCCTGCAATCGGCGGATAAGGGCAAAGTAAATGCGTTTACCCAAACACCAAACCTCCAATTGTCTTTTCTCTCCGCCCGTGCTATACTGAAACACAACCGCGAAAAATAGGGATCGGGGAGGCGGCGATGATGTCGGAATACAGCCAAAGAGCGCGGGAGCTGGTCGCGCGGATGACTCTGGAGGAAAAGGTTTCCCAAATGCTGCACGGGGCGGCGGCCATTGAACGCCTGGACGTCCCGGCCTATAACTGGTGGAACGAGGCCCTGCACGGCGTCGCGCGCGCCGGGACCGCCACCATGTTCCCCCAGGCCATCGCGCTGGCCGCCATGTTCGACCCCAGATTTCTGGAGGAAATCGCCGGCGCCATCTCCGACGAGGGCCGCGCCAAGCACCACGCCCACGCGGCGGAGGGCGACCGCGACATTTATAAGGGCCTGACCTTCTGGTCGCCCAATATCAATATTTTCCGCGACCCGCGCTGGGGGCGCGGGCACGAGACCTACGGCGAGGACCCGTACCTCACCGCGCGGCTGGGCGCGGCGTTTATCCGGGGCTTGCAGGGACCCGACCGCGAACAGCTGAAAAGCGCCGCCTGCGCCAAGCACTTCGCCGTCCACTCCGGCCCGGAGGATCTGCGCCATGAGTTTGACGCCGTTTGCGACGACTATGACCTGTGGAACACCTATCTGCCCGCCTTCAAGGCCGCCGTTGACGCCGGGGTGGAGGCCGTGATGGGCGCGTACAACCGCACCAACGGCGAGCCCTGCTGCGGCTCTCAGACGCTGCTGGTCGATATCCTGCGCGGAAAATGGGGCTTTGACGGGCATGTGACCAGCGACTGCTGGGCCGTCAAGGATTTCCATGAGTTCCACAAAGTCACCGACAACGCCGTGGAATCCGTCGCGCTGGCCATCCGTATGGGCTGCGACCTCAACTGCGGCAATCTGTACGGGTACGCCGTGCAGGCGGTCAGGGACGGCCTGCTGACCGAGGAGGAGGTCACGATTTCCTGCGAACGCCTGATGGTCGCGCGGATGCGCCTGGGGATGCTGGGCGCGCCGGAAAACCCGAAATATACCTCCATCCCGTATGACGTCGTCGACTGCGCCGCCCACCGCGCCCTGAATCTCGACGCCGCGCGGCGGAGCCTGGTGCTGCTGAAAAATGACGGCACGCTGCCGCTGGACGCCTCCCAGCTGAAATCCATCGCCGTGATCGGCCCGAACGCCGACTCGCGCCGCGCTCTGGAGGGCAATTACGAGGGCACGGCCTCGGAGTATTTCACCGTCCTGGAGGGCGTCCGCCATACCGCGGAGGGCGTCCGCATCCGGTACGCGGAGGGCTGCCATCTGCATAAAACGGGCGTCAGCAATCTGGCGCTGAGCGACGACCGTCTGGCGGAGGCCGTCATCGCCGCGAAAAGCTCCGACGCCGTGATCCTCTGTCTGGGGCTTGACGCGGACATCGAGGGCGAGGAGGGCGACGCGGGCAACGAGTTCGGGTCCGGCGACAAGAAGACGCTGAACCTTGCGGGCCGCCAGCAGCATCTGCTGGAAACGGTCACCGCCGCCGCCGCGGGCAAGCCCGTGATTTTGGTTCTGATCTCCGGCAGCGCGCTGGCCGTCGGATGGGCCGACAGGCACGTAAACGGCATTTTGCAGGCATTCTATCCCGGCGCGCTGGGCGGTCTGGCCGCCGCGGAGGCCATTTTTGGGAAATTCAGCCCGGAGGGCCGCCTGCCCGTGACGTTTTACCGCGACAGCGGGGATGTGCCGGCCTTTACGGACTACAGCATGAAGGGCCGCACCTACCGCTATTTCGAGGGCGAGGCGCTGTATCCGTTCGGCTTTGGGCTGGGCTATACCCGGACCGAGCTGTCCGGTCTCCGCGCGACGCGGCAGTCCGTTAGCCTCACCGTCCGGAACATCGGCGAACTGCCGGGGCGCGAGACGGTGCAGGTGTATGTCTCCTCCCCCGGACAGAAGGAAATCCGCAGCCTGTGCGGGATCGGCAAGGTGTATTTACAGCCGGGTGAGAGCCGCGAGGTGACGGTGCCCCTCAACCCCGACGCCTTCAGCCGCCGCGACTCGGAGGGTGATCTGTATCCCGTCGCCGGGCCGCACACGCTGTACGCGGGCCTATCCCAGCCGGACAAACGCAGCGTGGCCCTGTGCGGCGTGGAACCGCTGCAAGCGGTGATTGAGGATTGAGACGGGGGCGCAGGGCGTCCGTGCCCTCTCAGCGCAAGCGTGACTTTCTCGCTGGGGTGTGCTATACTATTCATACAGACTGATGGAAGGATGTGTTCTGAATGCAGATGGCGGTTATGAATGTCGAGAGCCTGGGCCTGCCGCCCTTCGCGGTTGAGAAGATCGGAAGCCGCAAAGTCCTTGTCAAAGAGGTAACGGAAGGGATTCTGTTGTCTCCGGTTCAGGCTGTCCCGAATTTACGCGGGAAATATCGAGGAGTTTTCTCAACAGAACAATTTTTAGTTCAAAAGCAAACGGATAAGGATTTGGAGCCATGAAACCGGCGTATGTTTTAGACGCTTGCGCCCTGATCGCTTATCTGACGGACGAGCCCGGCGTAGAGGTTGTAGAACGGCATCTGCTCCAGGCCACCGGCGGTACGGCCTTGGTTTATATGCATAAATTGAATCTGCTGGAGGTCTATTACGGGTTTTTGCGCAGCGGCGGAAAGGCGCGGGCTGACGAGATGCTCCATGACATTGCGGAGAGCGGAATTGAAATCATAGAAAACTTGGCAGACCCCGTGTTTCAAGAAGCGGGGCGGTTAAAGGCGTTATATCGGATATCACTTGCCGATTCAGTCGCGCTGGCGGAGGCTGTGCAGAAAAATGCGGCGATCCTCACATCGGACCATCACGAGTTTGACATTGTGCAGCGCAATGAGCCGATTCAATTTGAATGGATACGGTGAATCATAGGATAATCGCGGCGATTCGCCGGATATGAGACAGATTGCGCCCCCTGCGTCACGCCGGGGGCGCACTCCGTGCGCCCGCAGGGTTTCTGAGTGTTTACCGTTTGCCCGAAGTTTGCGGATCACCCGGCGGCGCGCCGGGGGCGTCGCGCCCTACGGTTTGTGCGGCCCAGGCAAACGCGGCGCATGGGCAAACACGGGCCGCAGATTGCCGCCCCTACGCAACCACGGCGCGATGTGGGCATCGCGCCCTACGAATGGGCGGGGCGGAAAACCCTGTAGGGGACGCGGCCCTCCGCGTCCCGCAAAACGTCCCCAACGCACCCGGTGCGGGAAACGGCGGACGCACGGAGTGCGTCCCTACAGGGCATGGGGGACTCCCGCAAACCCTTGTAGGGGCGGCCATTGGCCGTCCGTGGTTGCCGATGGTTTGTTGATTATGGGTATTGTTGAATGCGCGGACGCCATATATGGCGTCCCTACACATACGCCATGTTTTAGATTTTACATTGTACGACAAAGATGTCACGTTAGGGCAGTTCCCTGTGAAGACAGCAAAGAAAGTGCAAGGGTATGGCCGGGACGTGCAAAAAAGACCCAAAGAGAGAAAACCTGAAACCGAGGCCAGGACAGCCCGGACGAGACCCTTACGGTGAAACGCCGTGTCTTCCCGCAAGCAAAACCCCCGTATTTCCCGCGAGAGGGCCTGGGGGACTGCCAAGTCCCCCAGTGGGGGGCTCCGGGGGAGACCTCCCCCGGGAATGCCTGAACACTACCCAAACCCACAGCCGCACGGGCAAACGGTAAAAGCCCTTCCCCGAGAGTTTGCGGATAACCTGCGGGACGCCGAGGTCTGCGTCCCCTACGGCCTGTGCGGCGGGGTAAACGCGGAGCGGAAATCTGGAAAGCTCCGTAATATTTTCAAAGCCGTGAACCAAATGCCGTTTCAAACCGTCTAACGTGTGACCGGTCAAAAAAGCAAGGGAGGCGCTGCCATTGACAACGGAGGAATTCTCTGAGCGGATTGTCGGGATGATGCAAACGCTATACCGCGTCAGCTACGCACAGCTAGCGCAAGACTGCGATCGGGACGACGCGGTTCAGGAGTGCTTGTACAAAGCGTGGAAAAAGCGGCACCAGCTCAAAGACGAACGATTTATGCAAACCTGGGTGATTCGCATTTTGATTCACGAATGCCGGAACATCCAGAAAAAGGGAAGATTGTGGCTTCCGCTTGACGCATTGCCGGAACGCGCGGCGCCTCCGGACGCAAATCACGAATTGCACGACGCGCTGTTTGCGATGGACGAAACGCTCCGGCTTCCCATCGTCCTGCATTACATGGAGGGCTATTCGACCCAGGAGGTTGCGCAGATCCTGCGCTTGCCTCATGGCACCGTCAAATCGCGTATGGCCCGCGCGCGAAGTGAGCTGAAAAAAACAATGAATGGGGAGGTCAAGGTGCTATGCTAGGCACATATAATTTGAAACGCGCGTTCGGAGAGGCTGATAAAAGCTTCAAAAACAACGTATACCACACTCTAACGGAACTGAAAAAACTGGAGGGGAGAAAACCCATGAAACGAAAAAGTTTGCTGCTGCTGGCGACCGTTTCTATACTGTGTCTGCTGACAACCGGAACCGCCTTGGCGGTTGTGAGCTTCACGGTGTATGAAAACCCCGCGGCAATGCTCCGCGCTTTCTTCGGGGAGAACGGTGGGACGCACAGCGACGGTGTGGTGGAATACAGCGTCGACGGCCAGTTAGCGGTCAGCCTGCCCGGATGGAACAGAGTGCCTGTGGACGAAACGCTGGCGGAGGCGCTGATAACCCCGTACATCTCTGCGGAGACCGGCTCCGTTTCGTGGGGCGGATATACCTTGACCGTGGAAGCCAATCTCTATGACCCCCTTACGGAAAGCGGGCTGCTGTACTACACGGTTGAAAACCCGGAGGGGGTCGGCGGGTACGGCGTGGAAGCAAACGGAATGTTCGGCTGGTATGCCGAGGCGGGCCAGATAAGAGTATATTCAGATCAAGCAGGCGAGACGTATATGGACGCGGCGATGTCCACCGGCACCAAGGTTTACCTCTGTGAATACTACATCCGTGCGGATATCCCGGATGCCATGCCGGTATTGAACCTTTTCCTTTGTGAACAAGCGGCGGATCCCGAATCGGCATACACGGGGGCAGGACAGGGGGTTAAGTCTGAAATCAGAGGGACGCTCTCAGTAGGGATGGAGAATGGCGGTGCGATCCCGACCCTCAGCCTCCGCGGCGGCCATGTCCGCGTTTCCCCCATCAGCATTCGCATCCATGAGGCGGAGCTTGGATTTGACACGGCAAGCTATATTCATAGAATCGTGCTGCGCTACGAGGACGGGTCAGAGTATATCCTCTTGGACAGCCATGCCTTTATCGACAACCGAATGTATGCGCTCGGGCAATACGGCCAATCCGCGCAAAGCGGGAGTATTTCTGAAAGCACACGGGCGGGCCAGGGGGACCTCCCCGGACCGCAGGGTATGGACGCCAACGCGCTGCTCGGCTACCGCACCACCCATATATTCAATAGAATCGTAGACATAAACAGACTGTCGGAAATTGTTTTGGACGAGATGGTGATTGCTCTGGATTAAGTCAGCGACCCAATGACGCGCCCTGAGCCGGGGAATCCATCCTCGGCTCAGGGTGCGTTTTGATCCCAAGCGCTGTTTCACGCGGCAGTCCTGAGGAAGGGTAAGAGCATGTGCTTTTGCTCTGATCCCGTCCGCGTTTGCCCCGCCGCACACGCCGTAGGGGACGCAGACCTCGGCGTCCCGCAGGGTTATCTGCAAACTTCGGGGGAAGGGTTTTCACCGTTTGCCCGTGCGGCTGTTGGTTTGGGTGGTGTTCAGGCATTTTCGGGGGGGGGGTCC
>WRLJ01000105.1 GCA_009777685.1 Oscillospiraceae bacterium
AGTCCCGCGACGTCGACGCGCGGCGTGGCGCGGGAGGCCAGCACCAGCGACATCCCTTCCGGCAGCACGGCAATGGCCTGCTGAAGAAAGGCCAGGACAGCCGGGTCCTCAAGACGGTGGAAGTCGTCAAGGACGACGACGCGCCGCTCCTCCCGGTCATATTTGCGCGTCAAGGCGGTGTATTGGCTGAGCTTGTCCCCGCTGCCGGGAAATCCGAGCTTGCGCAGGGCGGCGGCAAACGGTTCGTTGACCGCCGCCACGGCACGGGTAAAGCTCTCCCAAAAGCGCGCGCCGACATTATCGCGTTCGGAGATTTGCAGCCACACCACGGCGGCCCGGTATCCCCGCGTGAAGTCGCGGAGCGCGGCGGTCTTGCCGGTGCCCGCGCCGGCGCACACGATGACCAGAGGGGATTGCACGCCCTCCTCCAGCAGCTTGTTCAGCCGCGGGCGCGCAAAATGAAAAAAGCCGTCTGGAGCGGAGCGCGGCTGAATCTTCGTATCCATCGCGGTTTGCACCTCCTGTCTCTCCGCCGCGCCCGGGCATCCGGGGGCTTGGCAGCCAAGCGTTGGCAATTGAATTGTATCTTGGAAAGGCACACGGTATCAAGGTCAATTCTGGCAATTTCAGGGTTGTTTTTGGCGTTTACCCATAAATCCGGGCAAACAAAAACGCGCGGGGCAGGCTTAGCCTGCCCCGCGCGCGAAGCCCGCGCCTATTCCTTCGGCGTTCCGTCAGAGTTCAGCAGCGGCAGATACTCCAGAAAAATAATGTCGTCCCGGTACTTAGCGTCGCCCTCCGCCAGAACCGCCATTTTGCCCGCGATGATGCCGCCGGCCTCCTTGACCAGCTTTTCGACCGCGCGGAGCGATTCGCCGGTGCTGACGACGTCGTCGATGATCAGCACCCGCTTGCCGTCCATTTTGGCCGCCTCCTGCGTGTCGACGCAGAGCGTTTGCCGGCGCTGTGTGGTGATGGATTGCAGCTCCACCGAAAAGACGTCCTTCATATACAGCTTGACGCCCTTGCGCGCCACGATATAGGTGCTTTCCCCGTTTTGGCGGGCCATTTCATGCACCAGGGGGATGCCCTTGGCCTCCGCCGTGATCAGAATGTCATGCGCGGGCGCGCGCTTTAACAGCTCGCGCGCCGCCGCGACCGTAAGGGTGACGTCCCCGAACAGCACGAAGGCGGCGATGGACAGGTCGTCGGAAATCCGGCAGACCGTCAGCTCCCGTTCCAGGCCCGCCACCGCGAGCTTGAATGTTTTTCCCATTATAAACGCTCCTTTCCCTGTGTCCGCGTCTGTTTCGCAAGGAAGACTCCGGGCCGGACCGGCCCGAAGTCTTCTGATGTCAGTTCATTCGCGCCGGAGTTATACGATGCCCAGCGCCATCAGGACATATTTGACCAGGAACAGCGCCGCGAAGGTCAGGAGGACGGGGTGAACCTCCTTGAATTTTCCGGTGAAGAGCTTGACCAGCGCGTAGAAGATAAAGCCCATCCCGATGCCGTCCGCGATGGAGTATCCGAAGGGCATCATGGTCACGGTGACAAAGCACGGCAGGGCCTCCGTGAAGTCGCCCCAGCGGATTTCCTTCAGCGAGGCCACCATCATCACGCCCACGATAATCAGGGCGGGCGCGGTCGCCGCGCCGGGAATCAGGCCCATCACAGGCGCGAACAGCAAGGCCAGCAGGAACAGCGCGCCGGTGAACATCGAGGTCAGGCCGGTTTTTCCGCCTTCGCTGACGCCCGCCGTCGATTCCACATAGGTGGTCACGGTCGAGGTGCCCATCACGGCGCCGGCCGAGGTGGCGATGGCGTCGGCCATCATCGCGCCGCCCGCGCGGGGCAGGTTGCCGTCCTTGTCAAGGAAGCCGCCCTTTTCCGCGCAACCGATCAAGGTTCCGACGGTGTCGAACATGTCGGTCAGCGTCATGACGATCAGGACAGTGACCACGCTAATCAGCATCGCGCCGACGCCGTCGCCGGTGGAGAACAGGTCGCCGAAGCCGACGAAGCATTGGCCCAGCGCGGCGGCAAACTCGCTGAAGGACTCGCCGAACGCATTGGTCAGGCCGGGCGTCGACAGGCCCAGCTCTACCTTAAAGGCGAACTGCATAATCACGCCGATGGCGGCGGTGATGATGATGCCGATAAACAGGCTGCCCTTGACCTTCAGGCAAAGCAGGGCAATCACCAAAATCAGGCCGAACAGCGCCAGCAGCGTCGAGGGGTTTCCGAAATCCCCCAGCCCCACGATCGGGACCCCGCCGTACGGCGTGGTGACAATCCCCGCGTTGCTCAGGCCGATCAAGGCGATGAACAGGCCGATACCGGCGCTGATGGCGCGCTTGAGCGACATCGGGATGGAGTCAACGATTTTCTGCCGCAGGCCGGTTCCGGTCAGGGCGATAAAAAGGACCCCGGAGATAAACACGGCGGCCAGCGCGGCCTGCCAGGAAAAGCCCATCATACCGCAGACCGTGAACGAGAAAAACGCGTTCAGGCCCATGCCCGGAGCCTGGGCGAAGGGGTAGTTGGACAGCAGGCCCAACAGGATCGTGCCCAGCGCGGCGGCCAGACAGGTGGCCACGAAGACGGCGCCGGGATTCATGCCCGCGCCGAACTCCGAGCTTAGAATTTCCGGGTTGACGAAGATGATGTACGCCATGGTAAAAAAGGTGGTGACGCCCGCGAGCAGTTCCGTTTTGACGGTGGTTTTGTTTTCCGTGAGCTTGAAAAACTTGTCCATTCCCATCTGCCTTTCCTGTTTCAAAATATGTCTTAATTTTAAGACACTAGCAGTATATCATCAGGGATGGGAAAAAAGCAATAGGGGTTTGTACAATTTTTCTTGCGCCCTCCGGAGGGGCGTGATACAATCAAACCACTTTACCGGAGGAGGCGCAGAACATGGAATGGATTCGCGTTCGGATCGACGGGGACGGCGGAGCGCCCGTCGACGAAGCCCAGATCAAGACCCTATATGCCAGCGGCCTGGATTTTGAGCCGGACGAGCGGCGTCTGCGCGTTCTGCCGGACGGCGTGGCGGAGCTGGCCGTCACGCGCAAGCCGTATATGCTGCACGCCAAGCTACGGCTGCCGATGTACGGCGTGATCTGGGTCATGGCCCTTAACTTCGGGCGGGGGTATGACGGGGATTTCGTCGACTTCGTCAGCGAAGCCATACGGACGTATATTTACGAGGCCAGGGAGCGGAGCCGGGATATTGTCCTCTCGCCCGCCGCCCAGGGGCATCTCGACGCGGCGGCGGAGTACGAGCACCTGGCCAACCGCGGCGCGGACACGGGGGATAACCGGCTCATTGCCCTTTCCCACGCCCTATACGCCGCCGAGGCCGCTCTCTTTGAGTCCTCGATGGCGGCGGCGTACCCAAACCCGCGCGGCGATCTGCGGCTGGGGTGCAACTTCTTCCGCTACACCTCGCCCGGCGCGCGGTACGCCAAATATTTTAAGCAGGTGTTTGATTTTGCCACGCTGCCCTTCTACGCCGGGCGCACCGTGCCGGAAAAGGGGAAATATACCTACGAGTATATCGACGCCGCGCTGGACTTTCTGGAGTCCGCCAACATCACCGCCAAGGGCCATCCCCTCTGGTTCGGGCACGCCGGGGTCAACCCCCAATGGCTGTACGGCCTGCCGTTTGAGGAGCTTCAGCAAAACGCGCGGGAGATTGCCTCCCGGCATGTCGGCGCCTACAAGGGCCGCGTGCCGATTTGGGACGCCATGAACGAGGCCCATGACTGGGCCAACTGCTTTGAGCTGTCGCAGGCTCAGCAGATCGAGCTGACTCGCACCTGCTGCGAGGCGCTGCGTGAGGCCGACGGCAACGCCGTCTCGATCGTCAACGTCTGTCTGCCCTTCGCCGAGTACGTGGCCGGGCGATATACCTGCTACGGCGCGCTCCCGGAGCGTCTGCGCTCCCCGCGGGCTTATATCGAGGCGCTGTTGGAGGCGGGCGTGGATTTCGACGTTGTGGGCATCCAGCTCTACTTCCCCGCGCGGGACATGGTCGCCGTGGCGCGGATGCTGGATGTCTTCAAAGCCTTTGGAAAGCCCGTCCACATCACGGAAATGGGCGTCAACGGCGGCCTGCGCGGCAAGGGCGGCGCGCGGGGCGAGGGCGCGGTCTGGGCCGGTCAGCAGCTCAGTATGTCCGAGGGGCTGTGGCACAACGCCTGGAACGAGAAAACGCAGGCCGACTGGATGGAGCAGTTCTACACGCTCTGCGCCGCCCGTGACGAGATCAAAGCGCTGACCTGGTGGGATTTTATCGAGCCGTCCTTTTCCGGCAACGGCGCGTTCCTCTACGAGGACGAGACGCCGAGAGAAATCTTTTTCCGGCTGGGCGCGCTCAGGAAGCGGATCGTGAAGTGAACCCCCTCCTGCCATGTACAATCCAAAACATGACATTCTGTACAGGGACGCCATATCTGGCGTCCGCGGGCGGCCGGGACGGCCGCCCCCGCAACCGGCGTAAACCGTTAGAATTGTACCTTGTACTACAGGCGGGAATCAACCGGCCGCGGCGCCTGCATGAGGTTTCGGGCCATAATTCCGTTTTCAGAAAATATTGCCTGCCGGCGCAATGTGTGCTATAATGGTTTCCGGCGATACGGGCCATGACCGCGCTGCCGGCGCCGACAAACGCCGCCCGGGAGGAATGGATATGCAAAAGACGATTTTTGTGGTAGACGACAGCTATCTGAACCTGTCCATGGCCGAGGACGCGCTGGAGGACAGCTACCGTGTGATGACGCTGTCCTCGGCGGAGAAAATGTTTGAGCGGCTGGCCGAGGTCATACCGGATATGATCCTGCTGGATATCGAGATGCCCGGGATGGACGGCTTCGAGGCGCTGACGCTTCTGAAGGCCAACCCGCTGTACGCCGGCATCCCCGTCATATTCCTGACCGCGATGACGGATACCGCGGTGGAAGTCCGCGGGTTTCAGCTGGGTGTGGTGGATTTCATCACAAAGCCGTTTTCCGCGCCCGTTCTGTCAAACCGCGTAAAGACCCATCTGGATATCGACAAGCTGATCCGCGAGCGGACGACCGCGCTGCGCCAGCGGACCGAGCAGCTGCAGCGCCTTCAGAACAGCCTGGTGTTCATTTTGGCGGATATGGTCGAAAACCGCGACCGCGAGACGGGCGGCCATGTAGAGCGCACGACGGCGTATATAGAGGTGCTGATCGAAACCATGATCGCGCGCGGCGTATACGCCGACGATCTTTCGGAGCTGGATATGGATTCGCTGATCTCCTCCGCGCGCCTGCACGACGTGGGCAAAATCGCCATTTCGGACACGATTCTCAACAAGCCCGGCAAACTGACCGACGAGGAATTCTCCGTCATGAAGACCCACACCACCGAGGGCGAGCGGATCATCGAGCAGCTGATTTCCCGCACGGGGGACGGCGAGGCGTTTCTGCACCACGCCCGGCTGTTCGCCGGCTATCACCATGAGCGCTGGGACGGCGGCGGCTATCCGCACAGGCTGGCGGGGACGGATATCCCGCTTCAGGGGCGAATCATGGCCTTTGCCGACGTATATGACGCGCTGGTTTCCGAACGCCCCTATAAAAAAGCCATGCCGGAGGAGGAAGCGGCCCGCATCATCATGGAGGGAGCGGGCCGCCATTTCGACCCGCTCATCGCCGATGTGTTTTATGAAATCCGCGACCGTTTCGGCGCGGTGCGCCGCGGCGAAACCCCCTGATGTGGGAGGCTTTGCTTTATCATGAATATTTCGATTTCTACCGCCAATTTATATTTCATTCCTTGTTGCGGCCATGGCTATGGCAAGCGGCCTGGTTGTCATACAAAGGGTGTCCTGTTTTTGCAGGGTGAAGGTTACAGAAAGGAGTAATCGCAGAACGTAATTTAATTAACATTCCCATTCATGTAAAAAGTATTATTGTAGATAAATATGTTGTAATGCCAAATCATGTTCACATTATTATGATAGTAATTAACAACAATGTAGGGACGCGATATATCGCGTCCGACCCCCTCGCAACAGACGCAGATAAACGGACGCCATATATGGCGTCCCTACAAACAAAATCAAAGCAGACAGTATCAAAAGCGGTACAGCAATATAAAGCGTCTGTTTCCCATGATCCAATCCTTAGCGGTTTATGGCAACCACGATTTCAC
>WRLJ01000106.1 GCA_009777685.1 Oscillospiraceae bacterium
TGGGGCCCCCGTCGGGCCCCCCCCCCGTCCCCCCGGCCCCCTGTGTTGGCCGGTCCCCCCCGCCGTTTCCCGCGCCGTGTTCGCCCACCCGCACACCGTTGTAGGGCGCGACGCCCTCGGCGCGCCGGGGTTGTCCATTGTGCGCGACCGGGGCAAACGCGGCGCATGGGCAAACACGGGCGACCGCCCCCGGTCGTCCGAAAACAGGCGGAAACCCCGCCGGGGGTTTCCGATTTTACGCGCACCGGCGGACGCCATATATGGCGTCCCTACGCGGGGCGGGCGGAAAACCCTGTAGGGGACGCGGCCCTCCGCGTCCCGCAAAACGTCCCCAACGCACAGGCGCGGGGAAAAACACGACGTATCCCGTATGGGACGGATAACGACCACGGCGCGCCGGGGGCGTCGCGCCCTACGGCGTGTGCGGTCGGGCAAACGCGGCGCATGGGCAAACACGGGCGGCAGATTGCCGCCCCTACGGGGTTTTGCGCCCCGCCGTAGGGACACGGCGTGCCGTGTCCGGGCGTGCAAAATGTCCCCCAACGCACCCGGCGCGGGGAAAAACACGACGTATCCCGTATGGGTCGGATAACGACAACGGCGCGATGTGGGCATCGCGCCCTACGAATGGTTTGTGCGGAACCCCCCTGTTTTCGTCATTGCGGGCTTGCCCCGCAATCCCCCGGGATTAGCGATCCCCCCGGTAGATTGCGGGGCAAGCCCGCAATGACGGTTGTCGCGCGAAATGGGAAAACACGGCGCGCCGAGGTCGTCGCGCCCTACAACGATGCGTAGCCGGGCAAACGCGCCGGCATTCCCCCGCGCGCCGGTCCCCTTCCGGTCTCTAGGTTTCCCAGATTTTGTGGGTGCCGGCGATGGAAAAGATCGTCCACTCGGCGATGTTGGTCGCGTGGTCGCCGATCCGTTCAAAGTATTTGGCGACCATGATCAGGTCAATGGCCTGATCGCCGTTTTTCGGGTCCTCGCCGATTAGCGTCAGCATGTCGTTTTTGACCGTGACGAACAGGTCGTCCACCTCGTCGTCGTAGGCGATCACCGCCTCGGCCAGCTTCAGGTCCTTTTTGACAAAGGCGTTGATGCTGTCCCGGATCATTTTCGCGGTCGCCTCCGCCATCTGCGAAATATGCTCCAGATTCTTATGATACGGCATATCCGCCAGCAGCAGCGTCAGCTCCGAGATGTCGGAGGCGTGGTCGCCGATGCGCTCCAAATCGGTAATCATCTTCATGGCGGCCGTAATCAGCCGCAGGTCGCTGGCGACCGGCTGCTGGTGCAAAAGCAGCTTGATGCAAAGGCTTTCGATCTCCCGGTCCTTGCTGTCAATCTCGTCGTCGGCGGCGATGATCAGCCGCGCGAGGTTCGTATCCCGCTCGATCAGCGCCTTGACGGCGTTGGCGATGGCCCGCTCCACCAGCGCGCCCATTTCGACAAGGCTGTTATTGAGCAGCGTCAGCTGCTGGTCAAATTTGCTTCTCATCAGCCAAACCTCCCGGTAATATAGTCGCTGGTCCGCCGGTCCTTCGGGTCGGAAAATACCTCCGTGCTGGGCCCTTCCTCAATCAAACGCCCCGACAGCATGAACGCGGTCCGGCTGGAGACGCGGACGGCCTGCTGTACGTTATGCGGCGCGAGGACGATGGTGAACTGCTTTTTCAGCAGCGTCAGGGAGTCCTCGATCTTCGCCGTCGATATGGGGTCCAGGCCCGAACAGGGCCGGTCCAAAAGAATGACCTCCGGCTCCAGCGCCAGCACCCGCGCGATGCACAGCCGCTGCTGCTGGCCGCCCGACAGGCTGGCGGCCGGCATTTTCAGCCGGTCCTTGGTTTCGTCCCACAGCGCCGCCATCCGCAGTGACCGCTCCACGGTCTCCGCGACGGAGCCGCGGGCCTTTTTGCTTTTCAGGCGGGGCCCGTAGGCGACGTTGTCAAAAATGGACATGGGAAGGGGCGTCGGCACATCAAAGACCATCCCCACCCGGCGGCGCAGCTCCGTCAGGCTGACGTCCGGCCCGTAGATGCTTTTCTCGTCCAGCAGAATATCGCCCTCCGTGCGCGAGCCCGGGGTCAGGTCGAACAGGCGGTTGAGCGAACGCAGCAGCGTCGTGATGCCGCTGTTGGCCGGACCGATCACGGACAGAATCTCGTGGGCGCGGATGTCCAGACTGAGACTGTGAACGGCCTGCTTCTTGTCATAGTATACGCTCAAATCGCGGATGGCTATTTTCACATTGGTCTCTGTTGTCATATCCCACCTCTTCCCTAGCGGCCCTTCGCCATCGTCCGGTTGACAAAGGCGTTGGCCACGACGTTGATGAGGAATATCAAAAGGATCAAAAGGGCGGCGGTGGCATAGGCGTTGTCCATGGATATGCCCTCTCTGGCCAGATAGTAGAAGTGGACGGCCATCGTCCGCGTCGGGGAGAACAGGGAGGACGCCATCCGCAGCGCCGAGCCGGCGGTCAGAATCACGGCGGCCGTCTCGGCGACACAGCGCCCCAGACTCAGGATCACGCCGTTGGCGATGCCCTGAATGGCCGAGGGGAAGACCGCCTTCCGGATGGTCTGCCATTTGGTTCCGCCCAACGAGAAGCTGACCTCGCGGTAGGTGTTGGGCACGGTGAGAATCGCTTCCTCCGAGGTGCGGATCACCGTCGGCAGAATCATAAAGGCCAGGGTCAGCCCGCCGGACAGCACGGACCATCCCAAATCCAGATATATGACAAAGAACAGAAATCCGAACAGCCCGTATACGATTGAGGGGATCGCCGCCAGCGATTCCGCGCTGAACCGGATGATACGGGTGACGGCGTTGCCGCGCGTGTACTCGGCCAGATAGAACGCCGTTCCGATGCCGAACGGCACGGCGATGACGATGGCGACCAGGGAGACCATCGCCGTGCCGGCGATGGCGGGGGCTATGCCGCCCGAACGGCCCATACTGCGGGGGATGTCGGTCAGGAAACGCCAGTTGATGAACGGCATTCCCTTAAACAATATATAAAGAATAATGGCGACCAGAACCACCAATACGGACAGGGCGGCCGCCCAGATCAGTACCTTGGCGATTTTTCCGGTTGTACGCGGGTTGATTCTCATAGTCGTTACCTCTTGCGGGTGATATACTGCGCCGAAGCGTTCAGAATCATAATGATGACGAACAGCACAATGCCCGTGGCAAACAGCGCCTGCTGGTGGGGGCCGGAGGCGTACCCCATCTCGATGCCGATGTTGGTCGTCAGGGTCCTGACGGGATCGAGGATGGAGGCGGGCATGGCGACGGCGTTGCCCAGCACCATGATGACCGCCATCGTCTCGCCGATGGCGCGGCCGATGCCCAGAATGACCGCGGCCACAATCCCCGACCTGGCGGACGGCAGGATCACGGAGCGTATGGTCTGCCAGTGGGTCATCCCCAGCGCGAGCGCCCCCTCCTTGTACTGGCGGGGCAGGGCCAGGATGGAGACCTCGGAAATGCTGATGACCGTCGGCAGGATCATGATGCCCAGAATGACCGCGCCGGCCAGCAGGCTCAGGCCCGGCCCGCCCAGATAGTTCCGTATGAACGGGACAAGGAACAGCAGCCCCCAGAACCCGTACACCACCGACGGGATACCGGCCAGAAGCTGGATGGCGGGGCGGAACAGGTTCCTCAGCGGAGCGGGGGCAAACTCGGCCAGAAAGATGCTGCAGCAGATTCCGACCGGCACGCCTATGGCCGCCGCGCCCAAGGTAACGGCCACCGACCCGACGATCATCGGGAAAATTCCGAATTCGCCGCGGCTGGGCGCCCATGACATCCCGAAGATGAAATTCCCGACGCCGACCTCGGCGATGAGCGGCACGCCGTTGACGATGATGAATACCGTAATCAGCGCCAGCGCGGAAATCGACGAAAGGGCCAGCGCGAAAAAAACGCGCCCCGACAGCTTTTCCTTAAATTTTTTCATCTCCGGTCTCCCTTCCGCGTCCAGCCGCGACGCGCCCTACTCGGCAATCAGACCCTCGCCGGACAGCAGCAGCCGCCCCCCGGGGGAGAAAATAAACTCGATGAATTGCAGGGCCGGGCCCTCGGGCCGGCTCCGGGCGACAAACAAAAACGACCGGAACAGGCTGTAGCTGCCGTCCAGAACGTTTTCCCGCGTGGGCGCGACGCCGTCGATCCGGATGGCCTTGACCGGCCGTTCGCCGACGTTGACCAGCCCCAGCGAAATGAAGCCGATCGAATGCGGATCATCGGCGACCAATTGCCTCATGGCGCCGTTGGAGTCCTGCACGATGGCCTTGTTGGTGATGCGCCGGTCCCCCATCACCAGCTCCTCGAAGGCGCTCCGGGTCCCGGAGCCTTCCTCGCGGGTGATGATGTGGATTTTCGCGTCCGGGCCGCCCAATTCGCTCCAGTTTTGGATGTCGGCCGCGTAGATGCCGCAGATTTGGTCCAGCGTGAGGTCCCCGACGGGGCTGGCGGGGTTGACGATGACGGCCAGGCCGTCCTTGGCGATTTCGACCGACCACAGGCCCTGCTCCGATTCCTTCAGCTTGCGGGAGGACATCCCCAGATCGGCGGCGCCGGATTCGACCGCCGTGATGCCGGCGGACGAGCCGCCGCCCTGGATGTCGATGAGCTTGTCGGGCCGCAGAAGCGCGTAGTCCTCGGCCAGCACCTCGGCGTAGGGCTGCACCGACGTGGAGCCGGCAATGATCACGGCCGCCGTCTGCCGTCCGCACGCGGACAAAAGGCACACAGAGAGGCCCAGAAGTCCGGCCGCGGCCGTTCTGATCCATCTTCCCCTCATATTATCCGAACCGTCCTGTTATATAATCTTCCGTGAGCTTATCCTTGGGGCGGATAAACATCTCTTCGGTCGCGGAGTATTCATGCAGCCGCCCCACCCTGTCCTCGCCGATCATCATAAACGCCGCCATGTCGGACACCCGCACGGCCTGCTCCATGTTGTGCGTGACGATGACGATGGTGTACCGCTGCTTCAGCTCCAGCATCAGCTCCTCGACCTTCATCGTGGATTCAGGGTCCAGCGCGCTGCAGGACTCGTCCATCAGCAGCACCTCCGGCTCCACGGCCAGCGCGCGGGCGATGCACAGGCGCTGCTGCTGTCCCGTGGCGAGGCCGGGTCCGGGCGCGTTCAGGCTATCCTTCACCTCGTCCCACAGCGCCACCTGCGACAGGCTCCGCTCCGCGATCTCCGCCAGCCTCCGGCGGCTCCTGATCCCGTGGTGCCGGGGGCCGATTACGATGTTGTCGTAAATGCTCATCGGGAATACGTTGGGTTTTTGGAAAACCATGCCGACCTTTTGCCGGAGCGATACGACGTCGGCGTCTTTTCCGTACACCGGGATATCGTTGAGGAAAACATTTCCTTCCACCCGGGCGGCGGGGATCAGGTCGTTCATGCGGTTAAACAGGCGCAACAGGGAAGATTTTCCACAGCCGGACGGCCCGATGATCGCCGTGATCGCGCGCGCGGGGATTTCAAAGGTGACGTCTCCCAACGCATGAAACGAGCCATAATACAGGTTGACCGCTTCGGTCTTTATTTTGGCGTCCTGCCGTGTTTCGCGCGTTTTGCCGTCCATTCCTCACCGCTCACCGCCCATTCGCGTTTTGTCGAATTTTCGTTTACTATATCATAGCGAATCCGGCAATGCAAGAAAAATACGCGGCCCCGCCATGCCTCGGAGGGAAAATATTCTTGCCCGCCGCCGCGCTTTAGGATATAATAGCGCCTGCGGCAGAAGGGCGCGTCAAGGGGCAATTCACTTGCCCCGTTCGCGCTTGACATGATATAATATCCCCGAGCATACGGAAGGGCGGGCGGTACATCATGGAAAACGGCATTTACCCGAATTCACGGACGCGGCGCGGCGGGGAGCTGCTGTACATCGCCGGGGAGAACGGCGTAAAATCGCTGTACGTTTGCGGCACGGGAGAGGCGTATGAGACGCTGGAGGGAGACGTCGTTTCCCGTCCGGACGCGGACGGCCCGGTCCGGCGGTGCCCGCTGACCAACCGCAACGCGCGGGCAATCCGGAAGATGTTTCCGTTCGCGCGCCCGTCCAGCCATCGGGGGCATTCGTTCACCCTGGGTCTGGGCGACAGGCTGGGACTGGCCTCGGCGGGGCATCTCCGGCTGATCCGGGAGATGGA
>WRLJ01000107.1 GCA_009777685.1 Oscillospiraceae bacterium
GCTCTATCTGAGCATCATCATACCGCCGAAGCCGCCCGAGGCAAGACCGCCCGCCCTGGCGATATCCTCGTCGTTTCTGGAGAGCAACATACCGGACGCCAACGGCGCGCTGAAGCTGACCGTGGAGATCTCCAACACCGGGCAGCAGAACGCCTCCGACGTGCGGATTACCCTGCAGGGATTGACGGAGGCAGGCTTGATGCTGGATGAAACCCAGCCCACAAAGACGGTCGGCGCGCTCGCCGCGGGCGCGTCTGCGGAGCTGACCTTCGCGCTGAAGGCGACGGGGGGATTGGAAACGAGAATCCACAGGCTGACCGCCGACATTCAATACAGAACGCCGGACGGCAAGGCGGAGAGCGTGGACGGGACGCTGTTCCTCTACATCATCAAGCCGCCCGACCCGACCTCCGGCGAGCGGGTGCGCATGAGCGCCATGCGGCAGGATGTGACCGACCCCGGCAGAAGCAATACCGTGACGGTGACCCTCTCGTTCCGGAACTTCGGAACGGACTCCGCGCGGGACGCGGCGTTTGCCTTCAAGGGCTTGAACTCCTAGTCCTTTACCCTGCTGGGCAGCTTCGGCGACCGGCAGCTGGGCAGCATCGGAGCGGGGGAGACCGTCTCGCTGAGCGTGCCGCTGCATGTCGCGGCGGAACTGAATAACGGCAACCATCAGCTGGAGACGGCGCTGACCTACACGGACGCGCTGGGCGAGACGAAAACCGTGGAAACGGCGGTCTATATTTACATCAGCCGTCCCGAACCGCCGCCGACGCCGCCTCCGACGACGCCGCCGTCGCCCGACGCCAGCATTCCGCGCGTCATCATCAGCCATCACTCCGTCTCGGAGCCGGTCGTGACGGCGGGCGGCCCCTTCGAGCTTCATTTTACCCTGACCAACACCAGCCGCGTCAAGGATATCAAAAACATGAAGGTCACAGTCACGGACGAGCAGGGCATATTCCTGCCCGTCGCGGGCGTCAACTCGTTTTATGTGGAGGAGCTGGGCATCGGCGGTCTGGTGAGCCTGTCCATCCACCTGACGCCGAAGCAGGACGCCGAGAGCAAATCCTATCCGGTGACGCTCTCGCTGGCCTATGAGGACAGGGAGAACGCGCAGTATAACGTCAGCGAGTCGCTGAGTATCCCCGTCTACCAGCCCCAGCGGCTGGAGGTGAGCAATTTGCTCTTCTTCGGCGACGGGATGGGCGGCGCGCAGCTGAACTTCCAGTTCATCAACAAGGGAAAATCGACGCTGTACAACATGACCGTCAGGGTCGAGGGTCCGATGGCTCTGATGGAGGGGGACTACTTCGTCGGCAATTTCCCGGCCGGGGCGATGGATTACTTTGAGGACGCGCTCCTGATCGAGAGCTACGGGGAGGTTTCGGGCTGGCTGGTCATGCAGTATGAGGACGCGGCGGGCGCGGCGCTGGAGTACCGGCAGGAGCTGTCCGCGTGGATCGACGGCGGCTTTGACCCCGGTCCCTGGGACCCCGGCCCCTGGGAGCCCGCTCCCTGGCCCGACCCCGAGCCCGGAGAGGGTGAGGGCGGGACCATTCTGGGCCTGGCCCCGTGGCTGTTCTGGACGTTGCTGGGCGTTGTTCTCGCGCTGGCCGCCGGCACGGTCGTTACGGTCGTCCTGGTCAGCAAAAAGCGGCGGGCCAAGGAAATGATGGAAGACGATGAATAAGCTGGATATTTTCCTGCTCGCCTTGAAGAACTTCACGCGGCGCAAGGCGCGCAGCATATTGACAATCATCGGCGTCGTGATCGGATCGGCCGCCATTGTGATTATGGTGTCGCTGGGGATCGGGATTCAGGACAGCATGATGAAAATGTACCAGCAATGGGGCGATCTGACGACGGTCAATGTCTATCTGTGGAATATCGGAGGACAGGGCGGCCGGGACGGCGTCGCCCCCGCCAGCCAGGAGAGCGGCGAGAACCCCTACAAGCGCGCGCTGGCGGAGGTCGAGTCGATCCCTCACGTTGCGGCGGCCATGCCGTTTAAGTACGAGAACATACGGCTGGTGTCGGGCAAGTATGTCAATCCCTGGGCGGGCGTCGCGCTGGTGGACGCCGCAAAGCTGCAATATTTCAACATGCCCGTGGAGTCCGGGCGGCAGCTGCGGGAGGGGGACGGGTTTGCCATTGTGCTGAACCCCAGCGCCGGGCAGGAGTTTATCAATCTGAAGGCGCGCGACCCGTGGGACTGGAGCAAGCGCCCGATGGACGAGAACGGCATGATCATCCCCTATGTGGACATCTATAACGACCCCATCAAGCTGACCTTCGACCCCTCCTACGGGGAAAAGGTCACCTACGCCGAAGGCCAGTCGCGGCGCAGGACCAAGCTGTACGACCTCGAGGTGGTCGGATTTCAGGACCCGACGAGCAACTACTCCTGGTACAATTTCATGGATATGGACACCGTCGTCAGCTATAAGAAGGACTACCTGCGGGAGCAGATGAAGGGCATGAGCTCCCAGGAGGCCCAGTGGATTCGGGACGAGATCGAGCGGCTGGACAATTTTGACCAGATGTTTGTCAAGGTGGACGACATGGACAACGTGGCCGCCGTGGTCACGCAAATCAAGGACCTCGGCTATGACTGCTGGAGCATGATGGAGAGCGTGGAAATGGCCAACGAGCAGCTGGCCCTGATTCAGCTGATCATGGGCGCGGTCGGCGCGGTGTCGCTGTTCGTGGCGGCCATCAACATCGCCAATACGATGATCATGTCGATTTATGAGCGCACCAAGGAGATCGGCATCATGAAGGTCATCGGCTGCCGTTTGGGCGATATCTGCCAGCTGTTCCTGCTGGAGGCCGGGATTCTGGGCTTGATCGGCGGAATCTTCGGCATCGGGCTGAGCTATGCCGGCTCGACGCTGCTGAACAATTTGCCGCCCAGCGAAAGCGGCTCGAATTTCCTGGGCTTTTACATCGACCCCAATCTGGACGCCAGCCTGTCGATCATCCCGTTTTGGCTGGTGCTGCTGGCGATGGCGATTTCCGTCGGCATCGCGGTGCTGGCGGGCTTGTACCCGTCCATCCGCGCGATGCGCCTGTCGGCGCTGGAAGCGATCCGGAACGAGTAGCGGGACGCGGGAATCCCGTACCCGGCGGGGGCGGAAACCGTGTCCTCCTCCCGCCGCCTGCGGGCGGCACCCTCCTCTGGGAGGAGGGCAAGGGAAAACCCGGGATTTTCGAGAAAGCCCCTTGCCTCCCTCACAGAGGGAGGTGGCCGCCCAAAGGCGGCCGGAGGGAGGATTTGGGGGGCCGCACAGGCCGTAGAGCAAACACAGAGGCGACCGGGGACGGTCGCCTCTGCTACGCCGCGGCGTACTACATATCGTCATTGCGGGCTTTGACCCGCAATCCCCCCGGATTAGCAATTTGCTTCCCTCGAGAGATTGCGGGTCAAGCCCGCAATGACGAAAACAGGGTCTCCGCCCCGCGTCCCGCCCGTGTTTTACGGCGCGGGGGTTATCCGAACGCTTTCCGCAGTTTTGCCGCCAGTTCCCCGTCCAGATGCCGCCGTTCGCCCATATCGCCGATGATGTCCCACACCTGTTCGGGCGGCAGCTTTGCCCGGTACGGGCGCTCCTCGGTCAATGCCTGGTATACGTCGCAGATCGCCATGACCCGTTCCAGCTCGCCCAGCCGTTCGCCCGGGACGCGGTAGGGGTATCCCGTTCCGTCAATTTTTTCGTGGTGGTTGGCGGCATAGTCGACGATATCCTCAAAGCCGTCGATCTGCTCCAAAATCTTGCGCGTGTAATAGGTGTGCTTGTTGATCTCAAAGCGCTCCTCCGCCGTGAGGGGGCCGTTCTTATGCAGGATGTCCGGCGCGACATGGAGCTTGCCGATGTCGTGCAGAAGCCCGGCGATGTACATTTTGCTTTGGGTCTCGCCGTCATGCCCCAGATGCGCGGAGGCCTTTCCGGCCAGCTCCGCGATCCCGTGGGAATGGGCGGACGTAAACGGGCTGCGGCAGTCGATGATGTCCGCGAAGCAGCGGGCGTATTTGACCACGTCCCTGTAGCCGTAACGCACGTCGTCGCCCATCACCAGCCTGTCCGACAGCATGTACTTGGTCTCGTGGTTGAAGTAGTCCAGCAAAAAAGACTCCCGCCCGATCAGCCGCTCAAACGCGCCGGTGACTGTGCCGGAGAACTGCGCCCTGCCCGCGTCCAGCCAGGCGCGTACGGTTTCAAACAAATCCCTGTCAAACCCGCCCGACAGTTTGCCGAAACAGTCGTCAAAGGCGCTGGCCAGGCAGACGATCTGCGCGCTGATTGGGATGCCGTCTCCCGACAGGCCGAAGATTCCCGAACCGTCGTAAAACTCGTGGTGGAGGTATACGTCCCGGGCGACGGTCGCGGGCAGGGGCAGGCCGCGCAGGATTTTTTCGCCGTCCACGCAGTGCTGGATCATATCATAGGTGTTGCTCAGGGCGATATCGTGCAGCAGGGCGGTATAGTACAGGTTCAGGATCGCGTCCGGATCCAGCCCGGCCTCCCGCCCGGTCAAAACGGACAGATACGCCGTGCTTTTGGAGTGCGACAGATTGTTCTTGCCCGCGATATCCAGAGCATAGGACAGCCCGAAAATCAAGGAGTGTCGGCTCACATTCATGGCTCCAGTTCCCCCTCGGCCCATCGTCCAACGCGGCGGCCCGCGCCGCTAGAAGTAGCGGCTGAGCAAGCCCTGGAAGGCCATGCCGTGCCGCGCCTCGTCCTTGCACATCTCATGGACGGTGTCGTGTATGGCGTCGAGGTTGAGCTGCTTGGCCTTCGCCGCGAGGTCTTTTTTGCCCTGGGTCGCGCCATGCTCGGCCATCACGCGCATCTCGAGGTTCTTTCGGGTGGACACGTCGACGACCTCGCCCAGCAGCTCGGCGAACTTGGCGGCGTGCTCGGCCTCCTCAAAGGCGATTCTCTTGTACGCCTCCGCGACTTCGGGGAAGCCCTCGCGGTCAGCCTGGCGGCTCATGGCCAGATACATCCCCACCTCGGTGCATTCGCCCATAAAATTCTGCCGCAGGCCCTCGATGATTTCGGGGTCGGCGTCCCTGGCAACGCCGATCCTGTGTTCGTCGGCGAAGACAAGGCCCTCGCCGGACTGGGCGTTGAATTTCGACGCGGGGGCCTTACACTGGGGGCAGGCCTCCGGGGGCTGCGCGCCTTCGTGGACATAGCCGCAGATGGAACAGATAAATTTTTGCATGATAATCCTCCTTCTTGATCGTGTGTTCTTACATATTCATCAAAATTGTACAGGGAGCGGCTGTGTTTGTCAACGGGAGAAGGCGGGGTTTTCTGTTCTATTTTGCGCCGTTGCCGCACAGGATGTCCGCCGCCGCGCGCTCGATATCCAGCCCCGCCCTGTAGCGCCGCATATAGGCCGCAAAGCCTTCCGCGTCCTTTGCGTCCGGCTCGGCGCGAAGGCATTGGCTGTCCGCGAACACCGTGTCCAGAAAGCCCTCCAGCGTCGGTCCGCCTTGGGCCGTATACGCCGCCAGCAGGGCGATTCCCCACGCGCCGCCCTCCGCGGCCGTCTCCCGGACCGCGACCGGGACATTCAGGGCCGAGGCCATCAGCCGCTGTCCGACGCCCTCCGTCTTGAACAGGCCGCCGTGGCCCAGCAGCACGTCAAGCCGGATGTTTTCCCGCCCGGTCAGAATGTCCATGCCGCATTTCAACACCGCCATGGCGGCGTAGAGCTGTACGCGCATGAAGTTGGCCAGCTCCATCCGGCTGTCCGGCAGGCGGGTGAAGAGGGGCCGCCCGCTGTCCAGCCCGATCACCGGCTCTCCCGCGTGGCAGGGATAGTGCAGCAGTCCTCCGCCGTCCGTTTCGCCCTCCAGCGCTTTGGCGTACAGCGCGTCGTACAGCTCGGCTTTGGTAAAGGAGGCTCCCATCAGGCCGGCCGCTTCGCCGAGCAGCTTGACCCAGGCGTCCAAATCGGTGGTGCAGGTGGCGGCGTGTACCGTGGCGACGGGTCTGCCCGCCGGGGTCGCCATCACGCCGACTTCCTTGTATATGCCGCCGAGGGGTTTTTCCAAAACGAGCATGGCGAAGATGGACGTGCCGGCCGAGACATTGCCGGTGCGCGGCGCGCAGCAGTTGGTGGCCACCATGCCGGTGCCGGCGTCGCCCTCGGGGGGGCACA
>WRLJ01000108.1 GCA_009777685.1 Oscillospiraceae bacterium
ACCGACGGCCGCGTACTTAGCAACCGCGCCTACAGCGTGGCCATAACCAGCAACCAGACGCTTCTTTCCAAGGAGATCGCTCCGGGCGAAATGGACGGCGTGATTGATCTGGTGGGCGCCACAAACACGGCGGGCAACGATGTGACGCTGAACTATGAGGGCGCGTTTCTGAACGGCATGTCCAAGCAGAAGGCCATTCGCCGCGTCGACTTCGGGGATACCGACGTGAACAGCGTTGATTTCGTGACCCTGGACTACCGCATTGGCGAAACCAGCAGCACCATGCTCGAAGAGCTGCGGCCCCGCTGGAGCGGCGACGGCTCCTGGGGCGAGGAGGAGGAGGAAGAAGAGCCTCCCGCGCCGCCCCTGCCTGACCATGTCATCATCAACCAGGTCTACGGAACGCTCGACAACACCGGCGCGGTTTCCCACGGCTTCATTGAGCTCTATAATCCGACGGACGCGCCGATTTCCCTCAGCGGGCATTCGCTCCAGCTGCAAACGGGAACCCAGGGGACGCCGATGTCCTCATGGAAAGCGCTTCCGCTGGTTGCGGTCATTCCCGCCCGCTGCTCCTTCCTGGTCCGCTGCGAAGGCTTTGGCGGCACGGTGCAGAAATTTACCCTGAATTATTACGACGTCTCGTGGAGCGTGTCGGTGAGCAACCGCGCTTACAGCGTGGCGCTGGTCACAGGCACCATGCCCCTGACCAACGTCTATCTCAACGCCGGCGACTATGCGCGCGTGGTAGACCTTGTCGGCGGCATCAACACGCCGGGCACGGATCCGGACCCCAATTTTGAGGGAAGCGATCCGGTCTCCATTTCGAAGCAGATCGCGGCGCGCCGCAAAAACTTCATGGACACCGACAACAATTTCGATGACTTTGAACGCGTTAATTACGGCAGCATGTCCCCGGCGCAGCTGCCCTCTGTCCGGCCGCGCTGCCTGGCCGACGGCCCCTGGGGCGGTGAGGACATGGTGTCGCCGCTGCCCGATCATGTCATCATCAACCAAGCCTACGCGGCGGTCGACGTCGAAGGCGCGGTCTCCCACGGCTTTGTGGAGCTGTATAACCCCACGGACGATGCCATTGACCTGAGCTTTTATTCCCTTCAGTACGCCGCCGGCACAGACGACTGGAGCGGGCTTCTTCCGCTGACCGGATATACCATCGGGGCCCGTGAGTCCTTCCTGATCCGTGGCGCGGGCTTCGGCGGCGCGCCGCGCTATACCATACCGGAGGATCAGGTGGATATCGACTGGGGCCTTCCCTTCAACAACCGTAACTTTACCTTCGCGCTGGTCATAGGGACCACGCCCCTGGCCAACGCCGTGCTGGACCCGGATGACTGGGACCGCGTGATTGATCTCCTGGGCGCCGTCAACGACCCGAAGGAAGGCAACGCGGTGAACAACTGGGAGGGCTCCGGCAATCTCGTGGGCATCTCCAAGCAAAAGCCCTGCCGCCGCGTTAAATTTGCCGACTATGACGACAACCCCCATGACTTTGAGATTCTTGATTACCGTGCCTCCGGCATCAGCAACAGCATGCTGCAGGAGGTCCGGCCGCGCTGGAGCGGCGACGGCCCCTGGGGCCTGGATATCTATCCCGACAAATGGGTCAAGGAGGAGGATATTCTCGCCTTCAGCCGCCCGGGCGGCCGATACGGCGAGCCCTTCGAGCTTACCCTGTCCACCGTGTTTGAGGGCGGCGTCATCCGCTATACGACGGACGGCTCCGACCCCAACGGCTCCTCCAGCGTGTTCTCGTTCCCGCTGCAAATCGTCAACCGCTCCAGCCAGGGGAACTATGTGTCCACGCTGCCGTCGAATCCCCGGCGCAACCCCAGCGGACTGGTGACCAAGGGCACCGTGATCAAGGCCCGGGTCTTCGACGCCGCGGGGAGCCCGCTCACCGATATCGTGACACACTCCTATTTCATCAGCCTGCCCACCGCGTACCAGAACTTCCCCATTGTCTCCCTGGCCACGAGCAACACCCTGATGTTTAACTCGCCGGGCCTTTATAATTATAATCTCAACGGCAAAACCGAAATACCGGTGCACATGGACTTGATTGAGCCCGACAATTCCGGCATTTCGCAGTATATGGGCATCCGCCTCCACGGCGGCGCGACGCGCGACCGCTCGCAAAAGGCATTTCGCCTTTACGCCAAAACAGAGTACGACCCCGGCAAGTCCCGGCTGGAATACGATGTGCTGCAGGGCCGCAACCTCTCTACCGACGGCTCGGCCATCACCTCCTACAAGCGCTTTCTGCTGCGCTCCGGCGGCAACGACAAAGACTCCGGCGCCACGCAGCCGACCATGATGAGAGACGCCATTTTGAACTCCTTCGCGGAGGGGCTGCATTGCGGCTACATGCCGTTCCGCAGCTCAGCCGTGTTCCTCAACGGCGAGTTCTGGGGCATCTATAACATCCGCTCGCGGCTGGACGAATACCACGTGCAGGACTTGTATAAGCTGAAAGACCGCGCGAAAATAGGCATGTTCACGTTTAACTATACGGACGAAAGACCCGAGGAGATTCTGGAAAACCCCGTCCCGCTCGAGGTGCAGGACGACTGGGCCAAATACCAGGAAATGTATAACTGGTTTGGCACGGCCAATCTGACGGATTCGGCCAATTACGAAAAGGCGCAGACCTATCTCGACATCGACAATTTCATCGACTATTACGCGTTCCAGCTCTTTATCGGCAACGATGACTGGCCGGCCAACAACATGGTTATGTGGCGGTACCGTACCCTCTCCTACCCGACAGAAGAGCTGCAGGCCGGGGTATACGACGATGGCCGCTGGCGTTATGAGCTGAAGGATCTGGACCTTGCTTTCGATGGTCAGTTCTCCACGCTCAATAACGGCATTGACCGTATTCTCTACCGGCAAAACAGCAGCGGCGTGCGCATCAACTCCCCCAGCTCGCGGTTTTTCCGCCGGCTCATGCTCAATCCGGATTTCGTGAAGCGCTTTTCGAGCCGCATGTGCGACATGATGAATTTCCAGCTCAGCGACAACGTGATGCAGGCCAAAATCAATGAGGCGCAGGCGACGCTTCAGCCGCTGATGCAGGAGCATATCAACCGCTGGGGCAACATCAGCAACGTGTCCAGCTGGAACAATGGCTTCAGCTATTTGCGCACCATTGCCAGCGGCCGAAGAAGCAACATGCTCAGCCAGCTGAAAACCCAGATCGGCAACGGGCTCAACCAGCCCACGGAGGTCAACCTGAACCTGAAGACCGACCCGTCCAAGGGCTATTTGAACATAAACGGATATGATATCCTGACGACCACATGGAATGTCCACGACCCGTCCGACTGGAACGGAACCTATTTCCCGAACTACCCCCAGACGATTACGGCTGTTCCGGAGCCCGGCTATGAATTGCTGCATTTCCTGGTCAACGGGACGCCCCACGCCTCCAATCCGCTGTCGCTGCCGCTGGCCGCCGGCACAGGCACGACCATTGTGGCGGTCTATCAGGAGAGCGACTGCGCCGTCACCTGGAATACCGATGGCGGCACGCCCGCGCCCACGCAGACCAGCGTGGCCTACGGCGGTCAAATCGACGCGCCGGAGGGGATGAACAAAGACGATCATATATTCGGCGGATGGTTCGACAACGAGGAGCTGGCCGGAGAAGCGGTCGACTTCCCCATAACGGATGTCACCGAAGACAGGACCTTCTGGGCGAAGTGGACGCTGAGCAGCTACACCGTCACCTGGAACGCCGGCGGCGGCGCGCCCGCGCCCGCGCAGACCAGCGTCGTCCACGGCGGGCAGATCGACGATCCCGCTGAGATGAGCAGGGAGGGCCACGCCTTCGGCGGATGGTTCGACAACGAGGAACTGAACGGCGATCCGGTCAGCTTCCCCCTGGAAAACATTACCGGGAATGAGACCTTCTGGGCGAAGTGGACGCTGAACAGCTATGCCCTTACCTGGCACACCGGCGGCGGCGCGCCAGCGCCCACACAGACAAGCGTCGCCTATGGCGGACAGATCGACGCCCCGGACGAGATGGAAAAAGAAGGCCATACCTTCGGCGGATGGTTCGACAACGAGGAATTGAGCGGCGATCCGGTCAGCTTCCCCCTGGCCAGCGTGACCATTCCCGCCCACTGCTCTTACCTGATCCGCTGCAACGGCTTCGGCGGCACCATTCCGAGCTTTCAGCTGGATTATTACGACACCCAGTGGAATGTACCGATCAGCAACCGCGCCTACAGTGTGGCGCTGGTCAAGGGCGCCGAGCCCCTGGCCAACGTCTATCTGGACGCCGCCGACAAAGCCCGCGTGGTCGATCTGATTGGCGGCATCAATACGCCGGGCAGGGATCCGGATCCAAATTACGAGGGCTCGGGCCCGCTGAGTATTTCAAAGCAGGTCTCCGCGCGCCGCAAAAACTTTGCGGATACCGATGATAATCTCGCTGATCTGGAGCGCGTCCTTTACCAAAACATTCTTTCGGCAGCGCTTGCCGATGTCAGGCCGCGCCATCTGGCCGATGGCCCCTGGGGGGTCGATGAGACAACGGCGGACCACCTCATCATCAACCAGGTCTACGGCTCGGGCCCCCTGGATAACAGCGGCTCGATTTCCCACAGCTTCGTTGAGCTGTATAACCCGACGGACGCGCCCATTAGCCTGGCGGGCTGCGCCCTTCAGGTGCAAAACGGAAAGGACACCAACAACGAGGCCACGGAATGGGAGAAATACGACTTTGCCGGCGGCGACGTGGTCGCGCCTCACAGCTCGTTCCTGATCCGCTTTGCCCTGGCGGCCCACTCCGCGCGCTATATGATCCCCGAGGCTGACCTGGACTGGACCGACGGGCGAATCCTCAGCAACCGCGCCTACAGCGTGGCCATAACCAGCAACCAGACGCTTCTTTCCAAGGAGATCGCTCCGGGCGAAATGGACGGCGTGATCGATCTGGTGGGCGCCACAAACACGGCGGGCAACGATGTGACGCTGAACTATGAGACCGAGCCTTTGAACGGCATGTCCAAGCAAAAAGCCATTCGCCGCGCTGATTTCAAGGACACCGACGTGAACAGCGTCGATTTCGCGACCCTGGACTACCGCATAGACGAACTCAACAACACCATGCTCGAAGAGCTGCGGCCCCGCTGGAGCGGCGACGGCTCCTGGGGTATGGAGGAGCCGGAAACGCCCGCGGTTGACCACGTCATCATCAACCAGGTCTACGGAACGCTCGACAACTCCGGCGCGGTTTCCCACGGTTTCATTGAGCTCTATAATCCGACGGACGCGCCGATTTCCCTCAGCGGGCATTCCATTCAGCTGCAAATGGGCGTGCAGGATACGCCGCTGTCGCCATGGAACGATGTTTTGCCGCTGACAGGCGTCACTGGAGACAAGACCTTCTGGGCAAAATGGACGTTGAACAGCTACACCGTCACCTGGAACGCCGACGGCGGCGAGCCCGTGCCCGCGCAGACAAGCGTCAGCCATGGCGGGCAAATCGACGCGCCGGACGAGATGGACAAGGAAGGCTATATATTCGATGGATGGTTCGATAATGAGGAGCTTATTGGAGAAGCTCTCACGTTCCCCCTGGAAAATGTCACTGGCGGCGTGACCTTCTGGGCCAAGTGGACGCTGAACAGCTACACCGTCACCTGGAATGCCGACGGCGGCGAGCCCGTGCCCGCGCAGACAGGCGTCAGCCATGGCGGGCAAATCGACGCGCCGGATGAGATGGACAAGGAAGGCTATATATTCGATGGATGGTTCGATAATGAGGAGCTTATCGGAGAGGCCCTCACATTCCCCCTGGAAAATGTCACTGGCAGCGTGACCTTCTGGGCCAAGTGGACGCAGCTTGAACCCGAAATCCTCGACATCCACCCGGACATCATCGTGGACGACTACAACGACTACATCTACGGATTCAAAGACAAGCTCAGGATTGAGGACATTATCGGCGAGGACGGCGCCACGGACGGGGTGTATCTCCAGGTGAAGGGCAACGGCAGATTCGTGGCCGACAGCCCGGGAGAATACGTGGGCACAGGCTACGTGATCAACTTCGTGGATTACGTCAACGATACGGTAACGCCTTATACGATGGTACTT
>WRLJ01000109.1 GCA_009777685.1 Oscillospiraceae bacterium
ATATATGGCGTCCCTACGCATACGTCATGTTAGGGCACAAACCTTTGTAGGGGCGGCAATCTGCCGCCCGTGTTTGCCCATGCACCCCGTTCGCCCCCAACCGCACAAACCGTAGGGCGCGACGCCCCCGGCGCGCCGTGGGTTTTCCGTGCGTCTGCACATTCAACAATACCCGTAATCATCCATCCATCGGCAACCACGGGCGGCAGATTGCCGCCCCTACGGGGTTTCATGCCCTGTAGGGACGCACTGTGTGCGTCCGCCGTTCCCCTAAACGTCCGTCCGTTTCCCAAAACGTCCGCCGTTTCCCGCGCCGGGTGCGTTGGGGACGTTTTGCGGGACGCGAAGGGCCGCGTCCCCTACGATCGTCATTGCGGGCTTGCCCCGCAATGACGAAAACAGGGTTTTGCCCCCCCCCGCCCGGTTTCTCCGGTTAGCTGAATTCCACCCACTCCAGGTCCATCTCGCAGCCCGGCAGGAATACCAGCGTCACCGTGTTCGGGCCGTATACCCGCCCGGGCAGGCCGAACGGCGCCTCGGTGTACGCCTCCGCGCCGGGGACGTCGAGCATGTGGGTAATCACGCCGTCCGGCCCGTCAAAGTCGAGCCGGACGGCGTTTTTCGTCAGGCGCGAGCGCTGGCGCAGCGTGATCCTTGACGCGCCGCCGCCGCCGAAGTCCATGTCCTGATAGGTGATGGACACATTGTTGCCGATGCCCTCCACCGCGCGCCCGCGCACGGTGAAGGCGTCGCCGTACAGGCCGTCGCTATCGGCGGCGTACAGCCGCGCGAAGGCCTTTTCCTGCCGGGTAAACCGGAAGCCCTTGATGTGGACCTTCCGGCGGAAGACCAGACAGAGCGTTGTCACCCCGCGCAGGCGGCGCGGCAGGGTGTAGGTCACGTCAATATACGTGTTCCAGACCGAGCCCTTGTCGTAATACGCCGTATACAGCTTCTCGCCGCCCTCCAGCGGCATCCCTTCCCAAAGCTCAAACTCGAAGGGGTCCCCCGACAGCGGGAACAGCCCCAGCGTGATCTCATCGGAGCCGAAGGGGCCGAAGTCCAGGCCCGCAAATCCCACGTGCGTCTCCTCGCCCTCGCGCAGGGTCGCCGCGCCGCGCTCGTTGCCGCCGCCGGGGGTGACGTTGCTGGCGTTGTACAGGCCGCCCGAGAGGAACGAATACGGGTCCATAAACGGCCGCCCGTAACCTGTGAAGGTCATTTCGAGCAGGCTGATCAGCGAAACGTGGCCGCGCCCGTTTTTCGTCATGCAGCGCACATAGACCGTGCCGTCGCCTTTGGGGGTGACGGCGGCGCTCCGCCCGTCGTCTGAGACGCGCAGCTCTCCCAGCGGGCTGTCGATGCCGCCCGCGTCGGTCAGCCGCCATTGCAGGTCGCGGTAGGAGGCGTTCGAGGGGTGCGGCTCGGCCCTGACCTCCCAGCCGTCGGCGATCAGCTCGATCTTGCGGATGGGGATATCGCTCCCGTCCGGCTCCAGAAGAAGGCGCGGCTCCGCGTCCCCGCCGCGCCGCACGATGGCCAGCAGCTTGCCGCTGAACAGCCGGCGGCTGTCCGCGTGGTAGGAGTCATAATCCGACGAGTCGCCGTTATCCAGAGCCAGCAGCGTCCCGCCCTCCGCGCGGACGCGGACGCGGTGGTTGGCGTTTTCCACGGGTCTGCCCCGCGCGTCGGCGGCGGTGACGGTGAAAAAGTCCAGCTCCCCGTAAGTCTCCCGTTCGGTCCGCAGCGATACCGCGTCGCCGAAGGAGGCGCGCTCCATGACGGCGGCGGGCGCGCCGGTTTCGTCATAGGCGACCGCCTGCAGGACGCCGGGGCGGTAGGGAACCTGCCAGCTGGCGACCCACCGGCCCGTCAGCTCCGCCTCCCCGATTTTCTCCCCGTCCAGGAACAGCGCCGCGCGCGGCGCGTTGGAGCAGACGCGCACGTCGATCAGCTGGCCCGGCGAGAAATCCCAGTACGGATAGACATGCACGAACGGATCGGCGGCAGGGTCCGTCCACGCGGCCTTGAAGAGATAGTACGAGTCCTTGGGGAAGCCCGCCGTGTCGGCGTGGCCGAAATACGAGTTCTTGGTGTGGTACGGCGTCGGCTCGCCCAGATAGTCCAGCCCGGACCAGACAAACTGCCCCAGCGAGAACGGCGCGCCGAAGTCCTCGCGGATGCACGCCTCCACGTTTTTCGCGCCCCAGCTGGTGGCGCTGTTGCCCAGGGCGGAGCATTGCAGGTCGTCGTCGGCCAGCGTGGCCTTGGACAGCGGGAAATGGTAGACGCCGCGGCTCTGCACGGTGGAGCCGGTCTCGCCGCCGTAGATCACCCAGTCCGGATGCGCCGCGTGGTGGGCGGCGTAGAGGGTTTCCGCATAGTTATAGCCGATGATTTTGATCACGTCGGCGCACCGCTGCGTGTTGGGCCACGGCATATAGTTGGAGCAGAGCGTGGGCGGGGCGTGTCCCTTGGGGTCATGCGCCCGGACCAGCGCCATCAGGCGGCGCAGGGTCGCCTCGCCGTCCGCCGCGTCGATGTGCGTGTCGTGGATTTCGTTGCCCACGCTCCAGAGAATCACGCTGGGGCGGTTGCGGTCGCGCCGGATCCAGGAGGCGGCGTCCCGCTCGACCCAGGCGTTGAAGTACCGCGCGTAGTCGCCCGGCGTCTTGGGGCGCGTCCAGATATCGGTCAGCTCGCTCATCACCAGAAAGCCCATCTCGTCGCACAGGTCCATAAAGGCCGCCGCCGGGGGATTGTGCGCCGTGCGGACGGCGTTGACGCCCATGCCGCGCATGATGTCCAGCTGCCGCCGCGCCGCGTCCTTGTCAAACGCCGCGCCCAGGGCGCCCAGATCGTGGTGCAGGCACACGCCCTTTAGCTTGAGGGGCCGCCCGTTGAGGAAAAAGCCCCGGTCGGGCGTAAACTCCGCGCGCCGGAAGCCGAAGCGCGTGTCGGCGGTATCCTCCGCGCGCCCGTCCACCATCAGCTCCGAGCGCAGGGTATACAGGTGCGGGCGGTCAATATCCCATTCCTCGATGCCGCCGCCGCCCTCCGCGTCCAGGAGACTGTGGCGGACTTCGTAGGGCCGCCCGTCCGTGACCGCCTCCACCTCCGCCTCCCAGGTCCACGCGCCGTCCCGGTACGCCGTTGAGATGTAAATGCCGTCCGTCTTGAAGTGGCAGGCGTTGCGCGTGACCAGCCGCACGTCGCGGTAAATCCCGGCCCCGGTGTACCAGCGGGCGCTTTGCCCGTCGTACTGGACCGTCAGCAGCAGCGTGTTCGGCCCGTCGCGGCGGATTAAATCCGTGATGTCATGCTCAAAGGCCGTGTAGCCGTATTTCCATTCCCCGGCCGGCTGTCCGTTGACGTACAGCGCGCTGTCCATATACACGCCGTCAAAGCGCAGGCTCAGGCGCTGTCTGGGTCTGAGGAAGCCGGCGTCCAGCTCTCGTATGTAGCGGCCTTCGCCGCTTTCATAGAAGCTGTTCGCGTCCCCGATCCGCCAGTCATGGGGAATGCGGACGGGGCGGAAGTCCTCCGACGGGGCAAGCGCGAAGCGCCAGCCGTGGTTGAGCGATTGGATATCCGGCATCTGGGACCCTCCTTTAGCTTGAGGCCGGCAAAGCGGCCCTTTTATAGGCATAAAAACGCTGGCGGCAGAGAAATCTGCCGCCGCGGGGACCGGGCCGCGGTTTCAGTGCAGCCCGTACACCTCGTCCACGTCCAGGACAAACAATATGCCGTTGTGCGGCTCGTCGATCTTCAGGCGCTCCCGGATCGACTCGACGATCGCATCCTTCAGGTCGTTCTTTGTGATGATGAAGACTTCTTCCCGTTCCGGCTCGATTTCCATGGAGAAGAACCGCTCCACCTCATGACTGCCCGCGCCTCTGGCGTTGATGATCGTGCCGCCCCTCGAGCCGACCCGGTTGGCGGCGTCGATCACGTCCTCCGCCTTGCCCTTCTCGACGACCACATATATGATGTTATACATGCTTTTCCCCTCCACGGCGTTTTCTGAAGTGTTTCCGGGCTCGCTCCCGCTGTACAGGACCTCGGATATGGCGTGGGAGAACGCGATCCCGTGATGCGGCTTTTCAAACTCCATATACTCGCTGATGCCCTTTAGGGCCGCGGAGGCCGTTTTGCTCTCCGCGACCATCGTGACGACTTCCTTGCGCACCTCGTTGAGCGCCAGAAATTCCAGCAGGCGGCTGTTTACGGTCCCCCTGCCGATGGATATGGTCCCTCTGGTGATGCCATACTTTTCGGCGTGCCTTAAAAGCCTGGAGGCATCGTTCATGTTGACCACGCAACAGATCAGACTATACCTCGCCATTGGGTTTCCGCACCTCTCTCCTTTTGGTCTTGTGCTTATAAATCAAGCCCAGTATTTGCAGCGCGATGACCGGCATCAGCGTCACCAGGGCGATCACCCCGAAGGAATCGGCCAGTACGTTGGAGTGCTCCAGCGCCTCGGACGCGCCCTGCGCGAAGGCCAGCACAAACGTGACCGTCATCGGGCCGGACGCCACCGCGCCCGAGTCAAAGGCAATGCCCGCGAACATCTTGGGCGTGAAGAAGAACACCAGGATAAACACGATCAAAAACCCGGGCAGCAGATAGTGCCAGAACATCAGGCCGTCCACCACGATCCTCAGCATGGACAGCCCGACGGCGGACGCCACGCCTATGGCCAGAAACAGCAGGACCGTTTTGCGCTTGATGTACCCGTTGGTCACGTCCTCGATCTGATGGGTCAGAACATAGACGGCCGGCTCCGTCAGAATCACGAGCAGTCCCAGAACAAAGGCCAGCCCCACCAGCAGAAAGCGGTTATCCAGCATAGCCAGGCTGTGCCCGATGATGTTGCCCACGTTCATGAATCCGGCGTGTACGCCGACGAAGAACAGGACCAGCCCGATATACACATAGACAAAACCGAGGAACATCCGCCGGAACGATTTCCGCGGCAGGTGAAACTTGAACCTTTGGAACACCACGAGCATCACGAGGATCGGAAGCAGGGCCAGCGCCGTTTCCAGCGCCACGACCGGGATATCCGCGATAAACGGGCCGAACAGGGAATCGGTGTCGATGTGGTCCATCTCCAGGACGCCGGTGACGCCGTCGGTCCGGAAAAACAAATTCAGCGCCAGAACGCCGATGACCGCGCCCGAAGCCATGACCCCCACCAGCCCGAAGCTGTCCTCCTCCGCGGAGCGGCTGTCTCTCCGCATCGCGGCCAGACCCACGGACAGCGCCAGCACAAGAGGAACGGTGACCGCGCCCGTCGCCGCGCCGGAGGCGTCAAACGCGATGGCCATCATGTCCGGGGAGGCGAAAACGGACATCACGGCCGCCAAACCGTATATGATCAGCATCAGCACCGGCAGGGAAAAGCCCTTGACGATCCGGATGATTCCGAGCGTCAGCAGCATCCCCGCGCCCGCCGCGACCGCGGTGCGAATGGCAATGGGTGAAATCAAGCCGCCGGATACGGAGGACACCTGGGAGGCCAGCACCGCCACGTCCGGCTCGGCAAAATTGATAAAAAAGCCCAGCGCCAGGCCGACGGCGACAATAAACAGCAATTTGTTGGATTTCAGGAACGTCATGCCCATATTGGAGCCGAGCGGCAGGATACCGATATCGACGCCGAACAGAAGGACGGACAGCCCAGCTGTGATGGCCAGCGCGCCGAGGAGAAACTGAAGGAACGACACCCCCGGCAGGGGCGCGAGGGTAAAATTCAGGATCGTGACAAAAATGACGACCGGCGCGACCGCGATAGAAACCTCTTTGAACTTATTCAGCAAAACATTCAAATCATCAGCCCCGTCATACCCAAAATCAAAAACCGCTCACTCTTTCATTCAAACGGAAAACGGACGCGAAAACAAGAGATGCCTGTCGGACGGATCCGTCAAGCGCGGCGGGGCAGGCGGCCTGCCCCGTGACGCGCTCTTCCGCCGCGGCGCGCGTTGGCGGAGCGGGTGGTTGGTTATTTGAACACCCTAAACCGTTGCTATTACTGGATTGTTCCCCGCCGCCGTCTGCGTCATTGAGAATATTATAATCCACTTCAACCGTCCTGTCAATCGTGTTGAAAAAGATTGT
>WRLJ01000110.1 GCA_009777685.1 Oscillospiraceae bacterium
TCACGGCTTCGTAGGTCTGCTTGCTGACCTCGGGGAGGTTGTCCCAGCCGCCCATGATCTTGGCTACGTCGTCAAACGCCTTTTGGGCCATTTTGCGCATGTCGTCGATCTTGGACGGGTCGCCGCCGGTGATGGCTTTGGCGAAGTCCAGGATGCGCTGGGAGGTCTGCGCGACGCCGTAATAGCCGTTTTCCCCGATGTCCTCCTGGGCTTTGGCAATCAGCGCGTTCTGCGCCTCGGGAGACAGGTCGGGATGGAAGGAGAACGTGCCGTCCCCGTTATCAATCAGCAAATCCCAATAGCTGTTGATGTTGGCCGGGTCGATGCCGCCCTGCCAGGAGCCGGCCCCGCCGGCCAGCTGACCTTGGCCGCCCTGGACCAGCAGCTGGTTGACCAGATTGCGCAGATTGGATAAGTACGCGTCGTCCGTCGCCTTCATGCGGGCCAGCGTCACCGTGTCGCGCGAATAGGTCTTCTTGGCGGAATCCTGTTCCCCCGTCTTGGAGACCTCATAGGTATCGCTGTATTTCGCGGCGGTCTGATCGACGGTGTTCTTCGCGGCGGTTGAGGCCGCGGCGGCTTTTTTAGCGGACGCATGTCCCGCCGGAGCCGTATAACCGGTGTTGGTTACTCCATTGACTGCCATATCGGTTCCCTCCGTAAAGTGAATTTTAGATCCGCGCGTCCTGCGCGGATTTTCGGATTATAATTCTTATATCGAACCAAACCGGCCCTGACTTAACTATCTCATCCATATTTTTATTTTCGTTCCTGATTTTGGGATATCAGATTTCGATTCTGTAGAGCGCGGCGCCCCCGGCGCGGACGCCCCCGACGCAAGGCGGGCTGCCGCGTTTCCCCGCGGTGGTTCATGCGTTGGCCGCGGCGGGCGGCGCGTCTTTCTGCGCCAGCAGCTTTCTGTTTGCCGCGATCACGGCGAACGCCAGCGCGAAGATGGCGATATCCAGCAGGAACGGAAGCCGCCTGTCCGTGTCGGAGAGCCAGCCCGCCAAATACCCGAACGGTATGCCGCCCCCGAGGATCATCACCGTCATGATCCCGTTGATGCGCGCCCGTTCCGCTGGCTCGATCAGCAGGGCCACCAGAGAATCCCGGCGCGGCATGACAAGGCTGTGGCCGCAGGCCTCCAGAAGGATGTACGCCAGCGGCAGGGCCAGGCTCCCTTTCGGGGCGCAAATCAGGAGCGCGTGGCTTGCCGCGTAAAACAACAGTCCCGCGAGCATCAGCGCCCTGAACCCGAACCGCGTCAGCGCGGGCTGGAGGACAAAGAGGAAAAAGGCGATGATCACCGAACGCAGAATCGGGAAGTAGGCCAGATAATGCCGCGGGAGATCCAGATTGCCCGTCGTGTACAGACCGAAGAAGCTTCCCATGATCATGGAGGTGATATTGAATATCGAGGCGATGACCAAAGCCAGCCGCATTTCACGCGAGGAAAATATCCGCTTGAATATCTGCCCGTAGCCGGACATAATCTTCCACAGGGACATGCCCCGCGTTTCCCGCTTCCGGATGGTTCCGGTCGTGGTCTCGCCGCAGAATCGATACAGGATGATGAATTTCGCCGTCATCGACACAAAGGTAAAAAGATACAAAATCCGCATGGCCGGCACAAGGGTAAGACGGTCGACCAGAAGGGCCGACAAGGGCGCGAAAATCACGGCCAGCTGTCCTGAAATATGGACCAGCGAGTAGATTTTGACCATATTGCTCTTCCCGGCGTCCTCCACCAGCAGACACGTCCAGGAATTGTCCGTGACCTGCATCAGTCCGTTGAAGGCCGCCGCCGCCATGAACCACCAGAAATTTTGGGAAAACGCCCACAGCAGGCAGGGAACGGACCACGCGAGGAGATCAAAAATAAACGTGGTCATCTTCCGCCCCAGCTTATCGGTGACCGCGCCGCCCAGCAGGGCGGAAAGAGCGCGGATCAGCATCGTGACGGACGCCACCAGCCCGATTTGCCGGTCGGAGAGCAGCAGCGCGGCCATATAGACGGTGACAAAGGGCGAGAACAGCGTGTAGGGGATGCTCCACAGAGGCTCCGTATACACGCACGCCCTGGTGTTGCCCCGCAGCGAGAGCAGGGCGCGGATCAGCGAGTTGTCCCTGACGATGTTCCGGCGCGGCATAACGGGCTTAATATTTCCCGTAATCTCCGTTGCCGTCCGCCGCGGAGGCCGGCTTGTCCGGCATATTCAGCTGTCTTCTCGGCGCCGCTCTGCCGGACGGCAGACTCCGGTATCCCGCGCGGCTGCCCTTGAGCTTAAACTGCGCGATCAGTTCATCCAAAATCTGCGACTGACTGCTCATTTCCTCGCTGGCGGCGGCGCTCTGCTCGGCCGTCGCGCTGTTCTGCTGGACGACCTGGGCCACCTGGTCGATGCCCGTGTTGATCTGCGCGATGCCCGCGGACTGCTCCTCGGAGGACAGGGCGATCTGCGCTACAATCTGACTGCTCTCGCTGATCCCGGATACGATATCCGCAAGGCTGGTCGCGGTCTCGCCCGCAATGCGGGACCCCAGCTCCGCCTTCTCCATCGAGTTGGCAATCAGGCTGCCGGTGTCTTTGGCGGCCTCCGCGCTCTTGGCGGCCAGACTGCGGACCTCTTCGGCCACGACCGCGAAGCCTTTTCCGTGCTGGCCCGCCCGCGCCGCTTCCACCGCGGCGTTCAGAGCGAGGATATTGGTCTGGAACGCGATGTTGTCGATGACGCTGATGACCTTGCGGATGGACTGGCTGGCCTCGTTGATCTCCTTGACGGCCTCCACCATTTCGTCCATCTGGGAGCTGCCCTTTTCCGCGTTCTTCTTGATCGTGCCGGCCAGGCTGGCCGCCTTGCCGGCCATCTCGGCGTTCTCCCGCGTTTTATGCGAGATTTCCGAGATCGACGCGGACAGCTGCTCCACCGCCGCCGCCTGCTGCGTGGACCCCTGCGCCAGCGCCTGCGCGCCGTCCGCAATCTGCTTGGAACCGGTGGAAACCTGCTCGGTGGAGCTGTTGATTTCGCCGAACATATTGTTCAGGTTGGAGATCATCTTTTGCATGGAAAGCCCCAGCGAATCCTTATCCGACAAGAGGGCAAGATCAGCGGTGAGGTCCCCGTCCGCCACGACCTCCAGCATATTGCCGATATCCGTTATACGCATAACAAAGGCGGCCGCCGCGCTGATGCACTGACCGATCTCGTCCTTGATCTGCGAGCATTTGCCGATGACGTCGATATCCGCCTGGGTGAGGGAGAGATCGCCCGTCGTCCCGGCTTTTTTCATGAACGCCGTCAGAAGGACAAGCGGCTTGTTGATCAGGCCGGAGATGTACAGCGTCAGGATGACCGCAATGACCAGGGCAATCACGACAAACGCGACAATCAGCAGGGTCATAAAGGTTCCCTGTTCGATGATGCCGTCTGTCATCTCCTCCATCAGGGTCGCGTAGCAGCTGTCGATCTGAGTCAAAAGAGAAATGACGTCCTGGGTCTTCGGAAGGATGTCGGAGGCGAGAAGGTGCTGCGCTTCCTCCGGATTTCCGGCTTGCAGGCTGTCGATGACCCGGGCGGCGTTGGTGTGTATGTAAGCGTGAGGGTCAAGGACGCTGTTCAGGAGAGAGAGAATCTCCGGGTCCGTGATGCTTTTCGCCTCCGGGCTGTTCAGCCAATTGCCCAAAGCGCAGGTGTTCGGGTCCAGCGAGCCTTTGAACTCCGCTCCGGTGGCGACCGCTTCCGTGATGCCCTGCCGCCAGATAAAATGCGCTTGCAGCACATTGCCGACCTGGTCGGAATGATGCTTGGTATCCAGCAAATTCCTGGTTGCGCCGGTAAAGGTGGTGACGCTGAGGATTCCGGTAATGCCGAGAGCGAGCCCGACGGCCGCGATCAGCATGAATCCGACGGCAATTTTACTGCGGACAGACAGGTTTTTCATAGCAATGATACCTCCCGAAATTCAGACAGTTTGGATCAGCGGAAAACACCGCGCGATTTTGCGGACATCCTGCTGTGGTCCTTATCTTACCACATCCTGTCTTCCTTTGCAAGGCGTGTTTTCGTGACCCGCTCATAACGGGTATTCCGGCTCTCCTCGCCCGGCAAAACCCGCTCGCCCCCAGAAACCGGAGCCGCGCCGGGCAGGACAGATTCTCCCGGATTACGCGGCTCCTCACGCCCGCATAACCTCCGCCCGCTTCAACGGTTTCAGCGCCGGTCCGCACAGCACGCGGCCCTCCGGGTCAAAGCGGGAGCCGTGGCAGGTGCAGTCCCAGGTCTCCTCGTCCGGGTTCCATTTGACGCCGCAGCCCATGTGGGTGCAGACCGGCTCGACGGCATGGGTCAGACCGGTCAGCAGATTGCCGGCGATATCCGCCGCCTCCCGGCAAAAGCTCCCGGCCTGCAAGCCGATATCTCTGTTGTTCAGAGAGAAAACCTCGGAAAACTCGCTCCGTCCCTGGGTGATCCAATCGCTGAGGATGTCCGCCGCGGCCATGCCGGAGGTCATCCCCCACTTGTTAAAGCCGGAGGCGATATAAATCTTGTCTTTCAGCCTTCCGATATACGGAATCCCGTCATGGGTCATGCAATCCTGCGCCGACCACATAAACGCCGTTTCGGCGGCGGGGTACAGCGTTTGGGCGGCGCGGCGCAGCCCGTCAAAATGCCGGATATCGTCCTCATGGCCCGTTTTGTGGTCGTATGCGCCGAGCAAAACCAGATCGCCGTACGGACGGAAGGAATACCCGCCGTGCTTACAGTCAAGATAAACGTCTTTCAGCGTTCCGGCATTCCGGAGAGCCAGCGCATAGGAACGCTCCTGAAAAATCTTGGTAAATAGAAGCGAAAATTTGTCAATAAAGGGGTAATGAGACGCACTGATGATGTGTTTCGCCCAAATTTTCCCTCCGTCTGTGACCACCGCGCCGTCCTCGATTCCCGTGGCCCGGGTGCGGGTATAGATTTTGCACCCGTCGGCGGCCAGAATTTCACAAATACGGCGGGCAAACCGCAAGGGATGAAAATGCGCCTGACCGGGGAATTGTATCGCGCCGGCGGTGGGTATGGGCAACTCCGCCGGGTGCGCGAAAACCGCCGCCATTCCCAGCCTTTGGGCGGCGCGAACCTCGTCTTCAATCGCCTGTGTGTGATCCGTTGCGTATATCCACGCATTACAGGGGGTGAAGGCGCAGTCGATGCCTTCCCGCTCGATAATTTCCTTAAAATTCCGGATAGCGGCTTCATTGGCGCTTAGATATTGCTTTGCGCGTTCCACACCCGCCCCTTTGAGGAGTTTGGCGTAGATTAGGCCGTGCTGGGATGTGATTTTCGCGGTGGTGCCCGCGGTCACGCCGCCGCCCACCTCGCCCGCGTCCAGGATCACGATATCCCGCATCCCTTTGCGGCGCAGCAGATACGCGCACAACAGCCCGCAAAGCCCCGCGCCGACAATAACGGCGTCGGTCCGCGCCTCGCCCTGCAAAGAGCGGAACGCGGGCATCGTCTCCTGCTGCCATACAGAGGTATGATTCATCCCTTGATCCTCCCGCGGAAAAAGAAAATACGGAAGCCATGACGCCCGGTGCGGCGCCGAAGCCCGTTTGCCGTCTCTCAGGACGTAGTTTGCCCGGAAACCCTGCCGGCAACACAGGCTTGAGCCGTGAAAAACATCAAAAATAAAAAATAAATAGGGCAAGAGCGGCGCATGGGCCGCACATCGTTGCAGGGCGCGACGCCCCCGGCGCGCCGTTGCCCATTATTCGGCCAATGCGGGATGTGCCGCGTTTCTCCGCGCGTGTGCGTCGGGGATGTTTTGCGGGACGCGGAGGGCCGCGTCCCCTACAGGGTTTTGCGCCCCGCCCATTCGTAGGGCGCGACGACCTCGGCGCGCCGTGTTTCCCCATTTTGCGCGCCCGGGGAAACGGCGGACGCACACAGTGCGTCCCTACAGGGTATGGGGGAAAACCCGCAAACCCCGTAGGGGCGGCAATCTGCCGCCCGTGGTTACCGATGGATGGATGATATGGGTATGGTTGAATATGCGGGCGCACGGAAAACCCCCGGCGCGCCGGGGGCGTCGCGCCCTACGGTTTGTGCGGTT
>WRLJ01000111.1 GCA_009777685.1 Oscillospiraceae bacterium
GCACGCCCCCAGTGGGGGGCTCCGGGGGAGACCTCCCCCGGAAATGCCTGAACACCACCCAAACCAACAGCCGCACGGGCAAACGGTGAAAGCCTTCCCGCGAAGTTTGCGGAGAACCTGCGGGACGCCGAGGGCGGCCATCCCCGTCCGGGCGCATAGAAAAAGCCCTGTAACCGATCCATTACAGGGCTTTCTGCTTGGTGCGAGAGACGGGACTTGAACCCGTATGGTGTATACCACACGCCCCTCAAACGTGCGCGTCTGCCGGTTCCGCCACTCTCGCGCGGGATGGATCGGCGCTTACTTATTATAGGCCCGGCCGGAGACTTTGTCAAGAGGGAAAGAAAAAACTGTTGACTTGTCCGCTGAATATGGTATAGTATAAAGGAGCCACAAAATCGAATGGAGTGTGAACGCTATGTTTTCGCGTGAAATACAGGTCAATAATCAGGTAGGGCTGCACGCGCGCCCCGCGACGTTCTTTATTCAAAAGGCCAACGAGTTCAAGTGCAGCATCTGGGTGGAAAAGGACGAGCGCCGCGTCAACGCCAAGAGCCTGCTGGGCGTGCTGTCGCTCGGCATCATCAAGGGCACGACCATCACGCTGCTGGCGGACGGCCCCGACGAGCAGGAGGCCGTGGACGCCTTGCACGACCTGATTGTGTCGAACTTCTTCGAGTAAGCAGCCGTACATGACTTGAACGCGGGGTTGACCTGTATGGGTCAGCCCCGTTTGTCTGGGCGCCGCCCCCGGAGCGTTACCGTGTCAGGAGTGCGATCCCGATGGCCGACCTGAAAGAAAAAGCCCGCTCCCTGCCGCAAAAGCCGGGCGTGTACCTGATGCTGGACAAGAACGGCGGCGTCCTCTATGTGGGCAAGGCCAAGTCCCTGCGCAGCCGCGTCGGCTCCTACTTCCAGGACAGCGCCTCGCTTACCGCCAAGACGCGCCGTTTGGTGGCCCGCGCGGCGGACTTCGACACCATCATCGCGCAAAGCGAGTTTGAGGCGCTGGTGCTGGAGTGCAGCCTGATCCGCCGCCACCAGCCGCGCTATAATATCCTGCTGAAGAACGGGAAAGGCTACCCGTACATCCGGCTGGACCGGTCCGCGCCGTATCCGGATTTTTCGGTGTCCCACCGAATGTCCGACGGCGACGGCGCGCAGTATTTCGGGCCTTATGGCGGGCGGGCGCTGAGCTTTTCGGTCATCTCGGCGCTGAAGCAAACGCTGTGCCTGCCGGTCTGCGGCCGGCAGTTTCCCCGGGATATCGGCAAGGGGCGGCCGTGTCTGGAATTCCATCTGGGCCGCTGCGTCGCCGTCTGCTCGGGCCATGTCCCGCAGGCGGAATACGCCGGATTGATCGCGCAGGCCGTGCGCCTGCTGGAGGGAAAAGCGAAAACCCTCACCGGCGAGATGGAGGCGGAGATGCTGCGCGCCTCGGACGACCTGCAATTTGAGAAGGCCGCGGCGCTGCGCGACAAAATCGCGGCCGTCTCCGCGCTTCAGCGGCGGCAGATCGTGGTCGGCGGCGGCATGGCCGACACCGACGCGGTCGCCTGTTATGTTGGCGAGGCCAAAAGCGGTGTGGCGGTACTGCACTATATAGAAGGGGACCTGATCAGCCGCGATATCGAGATATTGGACGACGCGGCGGACGAGGGAGAAATCCTGGCCGCGTTTCTGGCGCAGTATTATCCCGCGCGCCGCCGCGCGCCCAAGACGATTCTGCTCTCGCACGACGCGGAGGGGCTGGGAGACATAGAGACGCTGATCGCGGAGCAGACCGGCACACGTCCGGACATCTCCGTGCCCGGGCGGGGCGATAAAAAAGCGCCGGTTGCGCTGGCGGCGGAAAACGCGCGGGAAGAGGTCGAGCGCGTCACGACGCGGGAGGAACGCACCCGCAAACTGCTCGCCGGCCTGCAGCGGCTGCTGGGTATGGCTGTGCCGCCCCGGCGCATCGAGGCCGTCGATATCTCCCACACGGGCGACTCCGAGCGCGTGGGGGCGATGACCTGCTTTGCGGACGGCAGACCGCTCAAGCGCGCCTATCGGCATTTCATCATCCACAACGAGGCCATACGGGATGACTACCATTCGATGGAGGACGTGCTGACGCGCCGTTTCAAGCGGGCCGCCGCGGGCAGCGCGGGCTTTGAGGAACTGCCGGATCTGCTGCTGGTCGACGGCGGAGCGGTTCACGCGTCCATGGCGGCGCGGGTCCTGGAGGGGCAGGGGATGGACATCCCCGTATTCGGTATGGTCAAGGACGAGCGCCACCGTACGCGCGCGCTGGTGCGGACAGACGGCTCAGAGGTGGGGCTGAGCGCTTTTCCGGCGGCTTTCGCCTTTATCGGACGCGTTCAGGAGGAAACGCACAAAACCGCCATCGACTTCCATCACAGGCGCCGCAGCCGGTTCAGCACGGAGCTGGATAAAATCTCCGGTGTCGGCGCGGTGCGCCGGCAGGCGCTGGTCAGCCGGTTCAAAACCCTCAAGGCCATCCGTGAGGCCAGTCCGGAGGAACTGCGGACGGTCTTGCCGAAGGACGCGGCGGAGGCGGTGTACCGGCATTTTCATAACGGAAAAACAGAAAAGGACTGAGCCATCATGCGTATCGTTGCCGGCAGCGCGCGGGGGCGCAAGCTGATCGCGCCGGCGGGGGAGGTCACGCGCCCGACGGCGGATTTCGTGAAAGAAAATATGTTCAACATCATCCAGTTCGACATTGAGGGGCGGGACGTCCTCGACCTGTACTGCGGTTCGGGTCAGCTGGGGCTGGAGGCGCTGAGCCGCGGCGCGGCGAAGGCCGTTTTGGTCGATATGAGCGCGGCGGCGGCGGAGGCCGCCCGGAAAAACGCGGAAACGCTGGGGTTTACGCCGAGGTGCCGCGTCGTCACCGCCGAGGTGCTGAAGTTTTTAGAGGGCCGGCGGGACAAGACCGATCTGGTCTTTCTGGACCCGCCGTACCAAACGCCGCTGGCGGATAAAACCCTGCGGAAGCTCGCGGCATTTGACATTCTGCGGCCGGGTGGTATAATAGTATGCGAATGCGCGCGCGAGGACGAACCGGATCCGCTGCAGCCGCCGTACCGGCAGGGGAAACGGTATAACTACGGCTCGAGGAGCGTTATCCTGTATACGCGCGGGTTGGAGGGCTGATCAAACCATGCACACGGCGATCTGTCCCGGGAGCTTTGACCCGATCACGATGGGGCATCTGGATATCATCGAGCGGGCCGCGTCGATCTTTGACCGCTTGATCATCGCGGTCATGCGCAACTCGGAAAAACGCTGCCTGTTTACGCCGGAGGAGCGGGTGGAGCTGGTGCGCGCCTCGACGGCGCATGTGAAGAACGTCTCGGTCGTCGTCAGTGACAAGCTGCTGGTGGATTTGTGCAGAGAGACGGGCGCGCAGGCGGCGGTCCGCGGACTGCGCGCGATGTCCGACTTTGAGCATGAGTTTCAGATGGCGCTGATCAACCGCCGCCTATACCCCGATATGGAGACGGTGTTCCTGACGGCGCGGGAGACGCACCAGTATTTAAGCTCCAGCGTGGTCAAGGAGGTCGGGGCCTTGGGCGGCGGCATTTCCGATTTTGTTCCTCCGGCGGCGCTGGAGGGGATTTTGGTCAAGCTGAAACGAAACGGGTAGTCCCGGCTCCCCGGGGCCGCTGGAAACGGGAGACCGCCTTACCGCGGACGGGCGCGCTGGAATGTATATCATGTATATAATAAGGAGTGATTTCGCATGGCAAAGGATTTGGAAGACCTGCTGACGACGTTATATGAGCTGCTGTCCGATTCGTTTACGCTGCCGCTGGGCAGTGACAGGGCGTTTGTGGACAAGGACAAGGCGCTGGCGCTGCTCGACGAGATCAACGCCTCTCTGCCCGGCTACCTGAAGGACGCCAAGCGCATTGCCGAGGAGGAGGATAAGATTATAGCCAAGGCGCGGCGCGAGGCGGAAGCCACCAAGCGGGCCGCCGAGGAAACCGCGCGCAAGATGGTCAGCGAACAGGTCATTCTGACGACGGCCAAGAAAAAGGCCGACGATCTCCTCTCCAACGCCGATGCCAAGTCCAAGGAGGTGCGCCGCGCGGCCCACGAATACGTCGATAACGTTCTCAAGCGCACGGAGGAGGCCATCAACGCGGCGATGGCGGAGGTGCGCCAGTCCCGCACGGAATTCCGCATCGCGGCCAAAAAATAAAGAGACAAAAGGAAACAAACACTAACTAAAATAAAAAATCGGCGCGTAGCCGCCGTCAAAACACAACCCGTAGTAGGGGGAGGCCCGTCCTGCCCCACTAGGGGTTTTTTTGATGTCCGGATATATGAGAACAAACATTTCTCAAAAACGAAAAAAGGTTTACGTAATTCCAAAATACGAACGGTTGTGAGAAAGAATATGAGAAAAAAGTAAAAATAAAGTGCAAAAAGGGTATTGCAAATCTTGAATCTTTCGCGTATACTGAAAGCCAAGTGGTGGAGAGTGGTGGATTGCGGAGGACCAGACAAGTGAAACCACTGGAATGACCCACGAGAAGGGGGGGCTTGGACGCATGACCGGCGAAATCGCGCATACCGTAGACCTCAAGGGGCGTCTGTTCATGCCCGCCAGGCTCCGTGAGGAGTTGGGGGAGTACTTCTATCTGTGCAGAGGATTGGGCGGCTGCCTGTTTGTATATTCCGACGACGACTGGAAACAGTTTTCCGATAAAATCAACGCGATGCCCCTGACCAAGGCCATCGGTATGCGGCGGATCATCTTCCCCACGGCGTGCCGCTGCAAGCTGGACCGCCAGGGGCGCGTCCTGATTCCGCCGAAGCTGCGGGAGTACGCCCGGCTGGACAAGTCCGCGATGGTGGTTGGCGCGGGGAACCACGCCGAGATATGGAATCCCGAGATGTGGGAGTCCATTGCCGGCCAGCAGACGGAGGAGACGCTGGAAATCTGCATGAACGAGCTGGGCTTTTAGACGATGGAACGCTATACGCACGAGCCGGTGATGCTCGAGGAATGCTTGCAAGCCCTGAACATCCGGCCCGGCGGGCTATATGTGGACGGAACGGCCGGATTGGGCGGGCACAGCGAGGCGATTGCGCGGCGTTTGGACGGCGGGACGCTGTACGGCTTTGACAAGGATGCGGAGGCTCTGGAATACTGCCGCGGGCGGCTGGCCCCCTTCGGGGAGGCGGTGTGCCTGATCCACAGCGATTTCCGGTGTATGGCGGCGGCTCTGGCGGAACGAGGCGTGGAGCGGGTGGACGGGATACTGCTCGATTTGGGCGTCAGCTCTCTTCAGTTGGACAAGCCGGAGCGCGGGTTTTCCTTCCGGCACGACGCGCGGCTGGATATGCGCATGGATACGCGGGACGGCGTCACGGCGCGGGAGCTGGTCAATACGCTGACGGCGCGGGAGCTGAGAACACTTTTTTATGAGCTTGGCGAGGAACGCCGCGCGCCCCGCATCGCGGAGGCCATCGTGCGAAACCGTCCCGTAGAGACGACGGCGCAGCTGGCGGGCATTGTGATTTCGGCGATACAGGGGCTGCCGAGGGGCGGCGACACGAAGCATCCGGCCCGGCGGGTATTTCAGGCCCTCCGCATGGCGGTCAACGACGAGACGGGCGCGCTGCGCGAAGGGCTGGAAAGCGCGGTCGCTCTGTTGAAACCGGGCGCGCGCGCGGCGGTTTTGACCTTCCATTCCTTAGAAGACAGAGCGGTGAAGAATATGTTTTCGGCGGCCGCGTCCGCCTGTGAGTGCCCCCGCGATTTTCCCCAGTGCGTGTGCGGCAAACGGCCGGCGCTGACCCGCCACAAGCGGCAAACGCCGTCGGAAGAAGAAATCGAACGCAACCCCCGAAGCGAAAGCGCCAAACTCCGCTGGGCGGAGAAATTATAAGGCTGGATTAGAGAAAGGGCGAAACGGACTCATGGATGACGTCAGAACCCTGCCGCGCCCGATGGACCGCGTTGCGCCGGATCTGTCGCGGTATCGCCGCTCCCGCGGAAACCACGAGCGTCCCTATGCACCGGACGGAGAACCGGAGGGCCGGACGGC
>WRLJ01000112.1 GCA_009777685.1 Oscillospiraceae bacterium
AGGTCGACGACGGTCACGCCGTCCATGGTCATGCGCATACGCGGCTCGGCGCTCACCCGGGCGATTACCGTGGCCTCCAGATTCTCCCCGGCGGCCTTTTCGATGAAGGCGTCCGCGTCCTCCGCGCGCACGACGGCCGCCATGCGCTCCTGCGATTCGCTGATGGCCAGCTCCGTGCCGCTGAGACCATCGTACTTCACGGGCACCTTCGACAGGTCGATGTCCAGCCCGTCGGCCAGCTCGCCGACCGCGACGGACACGCCGCCCGCGCCGAAGTCGTTGCAGCGCTTGATCATGCGCGTCACCTCGGGGTCGAGGAACAGGCGCTGGAGCTTGCGCTCCTCGGGCGCGTCGCCCTTCTGCACCTGCGCGGCGCAGGCGGTCACGCTGGTCTGGGTGTGCTTTTTGGAGGAGCCGGTCGCGCCGCCGATGCCGTCGCGGCCCGTCCGGCCGCCGACCAGAATCACCGCGTCGCCCGGCGACGGCGCCGCCCGGACGACATGGGCGGCCGGCGCCGCGCCGACGACCGCGCCCAGCTCCATGCGCTTGGCGATGTAGCCGGGATGATAGATTTCCGTGACCAGACCGGCGGCGACGCCGATCTGGTTTCCGTAGGAGCTGTAGCCCTCCGCCGCCGTGGTCGTCAGCACGCGCTGGGGCAGCTTGCCCTCCAGCGTATCGGACAGCGGCGCGCGCGGGTCGCCGGCTCCCGTGACCCGCATGGCCTGATATACATGCGCGCGCCCGCTCATCGGGTCGCGGATCGCGCCGCCGAGACAGGTGGCCGCGCCGCCGAATGGCTCGATCTCCGTCGGGTGGTTGTGCGTCTCGTTCTTAAACAGCAAAAGCCAGTCCTCCCGGGAGCCGTCCTCCCTTTCGCACACAACCTTGACGGTGCAGGCGTTGACCTCCTCGCTGATGTCCAGGCCGGGCAGTTTTCCGGCTTTGCGCAGGGCCTTCATCCCGGCGGTGGCGATGCTCATCAGCGTCACCTCGCCCCCGTGCAGGGCACGGTAGCGCTTGTACGCGGCGGCGGCCCGCGGGTCGTCGATCCGCAGGCCGGTCAGATGCGTCAGGAACGTGGTATGGCGGCAATGGTCCGACCAGTAGGTGTCCAGCGCGCGCGCCTCGGCCAGCGTCGGGTCGCGGCCCTCGGAGCGCATATAATCGCGCAGACACCGCGCGTCGGCGGTATCCATGGCCAGATCGTGCTCGCCGATGAACGCTTCCAGTCCCGCGTCGTCCAGCTCGCGGAAGCCCGCGCAGACGGGGACGGGCTCCGGCGGGTCGAACGTGCCGGTCAGCGTCCGCGGTTTATCCAGGGATGCCTCCCGCGATTCCACGGGATTGATCAGATGCCGTTTCAGCCGCTCCAGGCCGCCGGGGTCCATGCCCGTCACCGCGACGGCGCGGACAAAGCGCACCCGGGGCCGCGGCCCGCCTCCCCGAAGGAATTGCAGGCTTTGCGCGCAGGAGTCGGCGCGCTGGTCAAACTGGCCCGGCAGAGCCTCGTAAGCGAACAGCCGCGTGTCCCCGTCCAGCTCCGGCGGGGTCTCCCTCCAGAGCGTATCGGCCTCCGGCTCACTCAAAACAGACGCCGCCGCGCCGCGCGTCCCGTCCTGGAGGAACGGCGGTTCCGTGCCGCCCTCCTCCTGAATGTCGAAGATATCGAACAGGCGGACGCGGTCCGCCCGCAACCCCAAAAAACCGCGGATATCGGACGCGAGCCGCCGCGCCTCCCAATCAAACCCCGGCTTCTTCTCCGTCCAAAACCGAAAAACCTCGTTCATTGCCGTGTCGTCCCCCTTGCGTTTTTGATGAAAACATTATATAGTGTTACTAAATTAGATGTCAATTACGAATTGAGAATTGAGAATTGAACTATGCTGCAAGCGTTTACGGGCGTATTTTCCTTATTTTGCGTCATGGCTCTGGGCTGGCTGCTGGGGCGGGCGGGGCTGATGACGGAGACGATGGAGGAGCCGCTGAGCCGGCTGACCATCCAGGCGGCGATTCCCTGCACGCTGTTTATCAGCTGTCTGCGCTATATGCGCGCGGACCTGCTCCGGGAAGTGGGCTGGCTGTTGCTGCTGCCGCTTGTGAGTATGCTTTTGGGCTGGGCGCTGGCGGTCGCCGCCGCGCGGCTGATCCGCGTCGAGCGGGAACGCAGAGGGCTGTTCTGCGTGGTGTTTGCGCTGAGCAACTCGATCTTTATCGGGCTGCCGCTGTGCCAGAGCTTTTTCGGCGAGGCGTCGCTGGCGTTCGTGACGATGTACTTCCCCTGCAATACGCTGGTGTTCTGGACTCTCGGCGTGGCGGCGCTGTCGGCGGACGGCCGCCAGCCGTACCGGCTGAACTTCCAGACCGTAAAGCGCGTGTTCTCCCCCCCGCTGCTGGCGGCGATCCTGGGCACGGCCGCCGCGCTGGCGGGATGGACGCCGCCCGTGTTCCTCGATACGGCCCTCGGGTATGTCGGGGGGCTGACCGTGCCGCTGAACCTGCTGATCGTCGGCGCGATGCTCTCGCGCATGGGCCGTGAAATGTTCCGGCTGGGCAGGACCGGTCTGGTCTCGCTGGCGGGGCGGTTCCTGATTTTGCCTATGCTGACGCTGGGGCTGTGTCTGCTGGCGCGGTATCTGGGACTGGCGGATCTGCCCGAGGCCAAGCTGATGATCAGCGTTTTTACCCTGGAGGCCGCGATGCCGGTGATGAACCAGGCGGTGATCATGGCCCGCGTCTGCCGCGCGGACCACGCGCTGGCGGCGCGGCTGCTGACGGCCTCGTGCCTGCTGGGGTTTGTGTTGCTCCCGATTTGGGTTTGGGCGCTGGAATTTGTATTGTAAAGGGATCGTGGGATGTTTAACGTAACCAACATAGCGGTCTTATGCGTCCAGCTGGCGCTGCTGGCGGTGTTCGGGCCGGGCATCCGCAGGGCCGGACTGCGGGGACTGATCATCGTGGCGCTGATGGCGGCGCTGTCGGCGGCGGGCAGCGCGGCGCTGGTCAGCTTCCCGGGACTCCAGCCGTCCTCGTTCATCGTGATGATGTGCGGCGCGGCGCTGGGGCCGGGCGCGGGAGCGCTGTGCGGCGCGGCGACCGCCCTGCTGGCGCGGCTGATCGGCGGCGGCCTGGGGCCGTGGGCTCTCTGGCAGGGCGCGCTGTGGTGCCTGATGGGCGTCATTGCGGGGCTGACGCGCCGCCTGCCCTTTCAGGCGCACGCGGGCATCGGCTTTGTCTGGGGCTTTGTCTTTGGCTGGGTGATGAACCTGTGGTGGTACACGCTGGGCAATCCCTTTAGCTGGGCGGCGTATCTGGCCGTCTGCGCGGCGAGCTTTACCTCGGAGCTGGCGCACGCGCTCACCAACGGCGCGCTGATGCTGCTGTTTGGCAGACGCTTGAAGCGTTTATATGAAAAATATGGGGGAGCGGAGGCGTGATCCAAGAGGGAAACCCCAACCGCGACCATCGGGAGCGGCTGAAAAAACGGTTTGCGGAGCGGGGCCTGGATGAGTTTTGGGAGCATCAGGCGCTGGAGCTTCTGCTGTTTTACGCCGTCCCGCGGCGCGACGTAAACCCTCTGGCGCACCATTTGCTGGCGCGGTTTGACGGATCGCTGGACCGTGTGATCAACGCGCCCGCGGAGGCGCTGGCGGACGTCCGGGGCGTTGGGGCGCATACGGCGGCTCTGCTGGGGCTGGTTTCGGAGCTGATCCCGCGCTACGCGCGCAGCCGCGCCGCGCCGGGCGTGACGGCCGATACCCCCGAACGGGCGGCCCGGGCGCTGGAGGACTATTTTTTCGCCGCGACGGAAGACGGGCTGTACACCCTGTTTCTGGACGGCGCGCAGCGTGTGACGGCGTGCCGGTATGTGGGGGAAAGCCTGGCCGGGCAGAATGCGCGGGCGCTGGCGCAAAGCGCCGCGCATGAGGGCGCGGCCGGCGTCATTTTGGGGTGGAACCGTTCCGGGGAGCCGGCGTTTACGGCGTGTGAGGAAACGGCGGCGCGCCGAATGAAGCAGGCGCTGGCCCGCATCGGCATCGAGTTTCAGGATGTTGTGCTGTTCGCCGGAGGGGAAGCCGTTTCGGCGTCCCGGATGGGGCTATTATAGAACGCGGGAGGAAAACCGTTATGCTGACGCAAGAAGAGGCTCTGAATCTGTTCCGCGAGGCGCGGGTGCTGCTGGAGGGTCACTTCCGCCTGACCTCGGGGCGGCACTCCGACCGCTATATGCAGTGCGCGCGGCTCTTTCAGGACCCGCGCTATGCCGAGCCGCTGTGCCGGTCGCTGGCGGAGCGGTTCGCGGGCGAGGGGATCGGAACGGTCGTCGGACCGGCGCTGGGCGCGGTGCAGATGGCCTACGCGGTGTCGCGGCATTTGGAATGCCGCAACGCCTTTGCCGAGCGCGCGGACGGCACGTTCGCCCTGCGGCGCGGGTTTGCCCTCGCGCCGGGTGAGCGCGTGCTGGTCGTGGAGGACGCCGTGACCACCGGCGGCTCCGTGCGGGAGGTCATGGAGCTGGTGCGTTCGCTGGGCGGGGAGGTTGCCGGGGTGGGCGCGCTGGTCGACCGCTCCAACGGCAAAACGGATTTCGGCGTTCCCTTCCGGGCCGCGCTGACCGTCGACGTCGTTTCCTGGGAGGAGGCGGACTGCCCGCTGTGCGCCCAGGGAATCCCCGCCGTCAAGCCCGGCAGCCGGTCCTAGCTCAAAATTCAAAATTTCTCCCAGGGAGGGTTGCGTGGTGGCTGACTCAGGGATGCGGGAGCAGATGGAGCTTTTGTGCGGCGTGTTGGACGCCCTGCCGTATCCGACGGCGCTGCTGGATACGGAGCTGATGCCCGCCTATGTCAACGACGGCAAGTGTCCGATCCCGTTTGAGGATGTGGACTTTGCCGCGCTTTCCGAAGCGCGGACGGCGCTGGGCGGCGCGGCGCAGTCGGCGCGGCGGACCCGTCTGACCGCCGGGGCCGCTTCGTGCTTCGGGGTTTTGGAGCTGTATCCCGTCCGCGTGGGCGAGGACGGGCGGCAGGTCGCCGGCGTGCTGGCGATGTTCCGCCCGGAGTTTTCGGCCTCGGAGATGAGCGCCGACGCCGTGCCCACGCGGAGCGCGGCGATGGACGCGGTATGGACGCGGCTCCAGCGGTACGCGCTGCTGGCCTCGCCGGTGCTGTTCCTCGGAGAGGAGGGCACGGGCAAAACGGACTTTGCGCGGGCCCTGCACCGCATGAGCGCGCGGCGGGACAAGCCCTTTGTGGTACTGGAGCCGCCTCGGGACGACGCGGCCCTGCCGTCCGCCGTCCGCGACAGCGAGGACGGCACGCTGCTGTGCCTCCGTCTGGAGGCGTGGCCGCCGGAGCATCAGCGCCGCCTGCTGGAGCTTCTGGACAGCAAGAGCGTGACCGCTCCGGGCGGGCAAACCGTGTATAAGCAATGCCGTGTAACGGCCGCCGCGCTTCCGGACGGCGAGCTGCTTCCCGCGCTGATGGAGTGGTTTGGCCTGATGGCGGTGCGTCTGCCGCCGCTGCGGGAGCGCCGGGAGGATATCCTGCCGGCCGCCCGCGAATTCCTCGGCCGCTTGGCGCTGCGGGAGGACAAGGACATTCAGGGGTTTTCGGCGGACGCGCAGGAGATTCTGCGCCATTACGCCTGGCCGGGCAACCTGCGCGAGCTGCGGGAGGTCGCGCAGGCCGCCGTCGGGGCCTGTCCCGGCGGACTGGTGCTGGCCTCGCACCTGCCGGTCGGCGGGAAAACGGGCGTCACGCTGAGCAAAGGCGGCCTGCAGGCCATGCGGACGGCCTATACGCGCGAACAGATCACCTCTCTTCTGGCGGTCTACGGCGGTACCGTGGAAGCCAAGCGCCGCGCGGCCAAGGAACTGGGGATTGGGCTGTCGACCCTGTACAGGATACTGGCGAAGGAATAGTACGCCGTAACATCTAAAACATGACGTCTATGTAGGGACGCCATATATGGCGTCCGCGGGCGACCGGGACGGTCGCCCCTACAATCGGTGTAAACCTTTAAATGTTGTGGCGTACCAGGGGAGCGTGCCGGTCACATTGAC
>WRLJ01000113.1 GCA_009777685.1 Oscillospiraceae bacterium
GGAGTTCAGACTGGGGCTTTTCCGATCTGATGCGCGCCAGCCGCGCCGCGGTTCACTTGCATTTATTCTACACCGATATGGCGGGGCTTTTCGCGGAGCGGCTGGCGCGCATCCCCGTCCCCTTTGACCTGTTCGTGTCCGTCCCGGAGGGCCGGGAGGACGCGGCCGCGCCCTTTTCAGCGCTGAAGCACGCCCGCCGTGTGACGGTCAGGGCGGTGGAAAACCGGGGCCGGGACGTGATGCCGATGATCCGCGTGTTCGGGGAGCGTCTGGCGGAATATGACGTATTCCTGCACATTCACGCGAAAAAATCGCCCCATGACGGGACGCTGGCGGGATGGCTGGACCATCTGCTGGACAACCTGCTGCCGGACGAAGGGACGGTCGCCGCCATTCTGGGCCTGTTTGCCGGCCATCCGGAGCTGGGGATTCTCTATCCGGAGCCTCCGGACGCCTTTCCGTATTGGACACTCACCACCGGCTCGAACCGGGATGAGATGGTCCGGCTGTTTACGCGGCTGGGTCTGGAGTTTCCGGAGGACGACCCGTATCCGGATTTTCCCGCGGGCACGATGTTCTGGGCGCGGGGAGCCGCGCTGGCGGCGCTGCTGCGCTCCCGTCTGGACGGATTTCCGGAGGAGAGCGGGCAGGTGGACGGCACGCTGGCGCACGCGGTGGAACGGAGCCTTTGCCTGATTGCCGCGCGGGCCGGATATCAGCCGGCGCAGATCGACGCGGCGAACGGGCTGGCAAGCATCGGGCCGGGGCTGAAAAATCTGCCGGAATACATTGCCCTGCGCCCGGAGGACGCGGCGCAATACCTGAAAGGCTTTAAGCACGCGGCCTTTGACCTGTTCGGGACGCTGGCCGTATCGGATTTCCCCTCGGAGCGGGAGCTGTGGGCGCGGGTCGCGTCTTTGTCGTCGCTGGAGGAGTTCCCGCGCTGGAGGCGCGAGGCCGGAGACGCCGCCGCGGAAACCTGCGGCGCGCCGGACATTCATACTGTGTACGCCGAGCTCCGGCGCGTCTCGGGACTGCCGGCTTCCGAATGCCGGCGGCTGAAAGCCCTGGAGTTTGAAGAGCTGCTGGAGAGCTGCCGTCCGCGGCGGGCTGTCGTCCGGTTGCTGGAGGGGCTGCTGGAGCGGAACGCCGACGTGGTCCTGGCCGAGGATACGCTGTGGCCGGCGGCCTATATCCAAAGGATACTGGAAAAATGCGGCGTCCGCGGCGATTTGGACATTTACGTTTCCGGAGAACTGGGCTACAGCAAGAAAAACGGCAGTCTGTACGACTACCTCAAGGGACGGTTCAAGGGCCGGCCGTTTGTGAATGCCGGCGACGACGACTATAGAGACGCGCACATTCCCAACACGCGCCGGATCCATGCCCTGCATCTCCTGCATCCGGACGACATGGCGGCTGTCATCGGCCTGACGGGAGAGGAAAAGGCGCTGTACCGCGCCCGGATGGCGGACGATCCGTTCTGTTTGCTGGATATCCTGCGGGAGAGGGCCGTCACAGCAGCCCCCGCCGCACCAGGCGGATCAGCGCCATGAAAACAGGCTCCGGCAGACGGGCCGCCGCCAGCTCGAACCGCGTGACCTGACGGCCCAGCGCCCGGTACCGCCAAACCTCCCGCGCGCCGGACGCCTCCTCAAACCAGCGTTTTCGGGCCCGAAACCATTGCAGTCCGTCCTCCATGACCTCCGCGAGGTCCGGCTCCCCCCGCAGACGGTCCTGAAACTGCTCAAACCGGGACACGCCCGTCAATATACGGCGCTCCAGATAGCTTCGCTTGCCCGTCACGCCCGCCATGACGGCGGATTGGTTGCCGCCGTGCAGTCTGTACCGCACCAGCGGTTCGGGGATGCGGGCGATGCTCCCTCCGGCGGCGGCCCACAGCGTTAGCCAGTGGTCGGCCGTCATGTCCCGCACAAAGGGCAGGGCCGACCTGGCGATACCGGCCGGGAGCATCATGGCGGTTCCGTTGGTGAAATTGCGGAACAGCAGGCCGCGGGCCAGCCCCCCGCCTTCGTGGTACCGGAGCCGGCGCCGGACGTCCCGCAGATTGTCCGCGACGTGCCTGCCCTCCCCGTCTATGACGGACACGCCGGAATACGCCAGCGCCGCGCCGGTTCGCTCCAGAGTGTTCACCAACGCCTCGGTTTTCCGCGGCAGCCAGATATCGTCCTGGTCGCAGTAGGAGACATAGCGCCCTTCCGCCATAGCGGTCAGTTGGGCAAAGACCGCGTCGCTGCCCTGATTCCGGCCGTTTCGCGCAAGCGTGTAAGGGATTCCCTTCAGACAGGCGGAAAACACCGCCTCGATCTGGTCGAACGGGACGTTTGGGGAAGCGTCGTCCAGAGCGGTCAGGCGGATATCCCGATACGTCTGGGCGGCGATGGAACGCAATTGCTGCTCAAGCCAATCCAGACGCGGATCGTACAGAGCCAGCGCGACGGCGACAGACATCAGCGGATACCGTCCTTTATCGGGGATGTCAGGCGCATACAGTATATCACACGGAGGGAACGGCGTAAATGGAAGCGATACGAAAAGGCCTACGGGACAGCGCGCGGTACATACCCCTGCTGCGCGAGATGGTCAAGCGGGATTTCAAAATGAAATACAAGCGCTCTTATCTGGGCATCGTCTGGTCCCTGCTGGACCCGCTGCTGCACATGCTGATCCTCGCGCTTGTCTTTTCCCAGCTGCTGGGCCGTGATATTCAGTTTTTCCCCGTTTATATCATGACGGGACGGCTGATCTTCACGTTCTACTCACAGGCCACCAATTTCTGCCTGACCTCCATCACCGGCGGGAAGCTGTATATCATGAGCGTGAAAATGCCGCTGTACATGCTGCCGCTGTCCAAGACCATTTCCGCGCTGGTGAACGAGGCGCTGTCACTGCTGGCCCTGCTGTTTATGATGCTGATCACGGGCGCGCCGTTCCACTGGACCGCGCTGATGTTCCCGGTTCCGGTGCTGTATGTCTTTCTCTTCTCCTTCGGTCTGGGCATGGCGCTTTCGGCATGGATGGTGTTTTTCCGGGACCTCGGCCATCTGTACAGCGTGTTCACGACGCTGCTGATGTTTATAACCCCGATGTTCTACTCGGCGGACATATACCCGCAGCAATACCTCTGGGCCTTCAAGCTCAACCCTCTGTACCACTTCGTGCAAATGTTCCGCAATATTGTCCTGTACGGCCATCTGCCGCCGCTGACGGATCACGCCATCTGCGCCGCGTACTGCGCGGGGGCGCTGATCGTCGGCGCGGCGGCGTTTAAGAAAGGAAAAAACCGATTTGTTTTGTACTTATGATCCCAAAACGGGCGGAAAGGCGGATATCGCATGGAAAACAGACTCTCCCTAGACGGCCGTTGGCCGCCGCGTGATCAAGAAGATGAATGGAGGAATAGGATGGAACCGCTTCACAATATGACCGGGGAGCGCCTTTGCGAGATATTGAAACGCATCGAAAACGTAAGGGCCGCCATTTTCGGCGATTTGTGCCTTGATGTATACTGGCACGCCGATATGCGTATGTCCGAGCTGTCCCGCGAAACGCCGCATTTCCCCATGCCGGTGGTCGAGGAACGCATATCCCCGGGCGGCGGCGCGAATGTGGCGGCGAATATGGCGGCGTTGAAACCGGGGCGGGTGATGGCCGCCGGTACGGCGGGCCGGGACTGGCGGGGCAGAGAGCTGTTCCGCTTGATGGAAGAATCGGGCGTCATAAGCGAGTATATCGTCCGCGAGGCGGGTTTGGTGACAAACGCATTTTGCAAACCGCTGCGAAAAGGAATTTCCGCCGCGGTTTACGAAGATCCGCGCCTTGACTTCGCCAACACGGCCCCGCTCGGCGAGGCGGTTGAAGACGCCCTGATCACGGCTTTGGACGCTCTGGCGCCGCAGGTTGATATCCTCTGTATCTCCGACCAGCTTCCGGCCAACGTTTACGGCGCCGTCACCGAACGGGTGCGCGGGCATATCCTGAAGCTGGCGCGAAACGGCCTGACGGTGGCGGCCGACAGCCGCGACCGCATCGGGCTGTACCGTGACATGATCCTCAAGCCGAATGAAGTGGAGGGCGCTCGCGCCGCGGGTATGGCCGCCGCGAGCGGCTTGCGCGATTATGCGGAGGCGGCGTCGGTCTTGTCGCGCAAGCAAGCGTGCGCGGTCATTATGACCGTCGGCGCGAACGGCTCGCTGTACGCGGCAGACGGGACGGTTACACACATCCCCGCGCACCCGGTCACGGGAGAAATCGACATCGTGGGTGCGGGAGACAGCTTTTTATCGGGGTTTTCCCTGGCGCTGGCGGCCGGCGCAAGCCGCCTCGAAGCGGCGTTTTTCGCGGGGCTGTGCAGCGAGGTCGTCATCCAGAAGATCGGAACGACAGGAACCGCCTCGCCGGAGGAAATCCTGGAGCGGTATCATCAGACAAGGAGCGATAAACCCTAACGGCGGCATTGGGAAGCTCCGTCTGCCGATATACCGCGCGCTTTGCCAAGCGCGGGAGGACGCCTTTTTTCAGTAAGCGCCCAGCTCCAGCACCCGGCGGATATAATACCGCAGCGTTTCATACTCCACCGTTTTCGGGATGGAGTGGTCGCTGTGCGCGATATACCCATACCCCTGCTTAACCAGGGGTATTTTGCTTTCCAGCTCTCTGTCTATCACGCTTTTATCATTGGTATACAGCGCCCGCACGTCGATACCGCCCATTAAGGCCAGCCTGTCGCCGTATTCGCGGTGGATGCGCAGCAGGTCCATCCCCGCCTTGATCTCGATGGTCTGGAGACAGTCGATGCCGGCCTCGATCATCCCCGGCAGCAGCGGCTCGACAAAGCCGCAGGAGTGCATGATCACCGGCAGTCCTCTTTTGCGGGCGTAACCGATCGTGAATTGATGGGCGGGGAAAATCAGGTCGCGGTACATGCGCGGCGACATGAAGGGACTTTCCTTAAAGCCCATGTCCTCATAATACCATATCCCGTCGGGAGGCCCCTCCCGCTCAAACAGGATGTCCTGCAGCCTGACGGTCAGCCCGGCGTAGGCTTCAGCCATGTCCGCCACCCATTCCGGATCGAGCGCCATGCCGACGAGCATGTTCTCATGCCCGCAGACCGGGTGTATGCACTCGAACACATTGACCCCGCTCCAGGCGAAAAAGCGCCCTGCCTCGGCGGCCTCGGCTTTGGCGTTCCGGTATGCCTCAAAGTTGATCCTCCGTTCCGCGCCTTCCAGCAGCCCGTGCCTGACCTTTTCCCAGTCCGCGCGCTCCTTGACCGTGAAGTCCAGATGCTCCGGCGTGGCGTCGTGATGCTTATGCCACCTCAGCAGCGCGCCGTTGCCGTCCTTCACCGTAACCGTATCCTCGTCCTCGCCCAGGGTCTCGGGCTGAAAATCGAGGTCGATGACCATGTTGAACGGCCAGGACAGGCTGATATCCAGGCCGAAATGCCCCTCCAGGTTCTCCTCCTCCCCGATATGCCCCTTGGCCGCGTAAGCCTTCCGGGTATCGGGCCAGAAATGCTCGAACAGGCCGATCCTGTCCACGGGCTGCCGCCTGAGTATACGGGAAATGCGTTCTTTGCCTGTCATGTCTTCATCTCCGATTGGCGTAATAATAGGGGTTGGGACGCTCACCGCCGCCCGGACGGCGTCCCGCACACCGTCACAGACGGCCGCCGACGCAATCATGGCCGCGCTCCTCCCTCTCTCCGCGCGCGGGGCCAGTCCGGGGCGCAACTCTATTCATAATCTACCATGCGGCTCTGTTTTTGTCAAAGCGCCGCGGCGGTCTTCAGGGCAAGAGCCTTTACTTTTGCCCACATCGCACCGTGGTTTGCCCGGTCATACACGCCGTAGGGGACGCAGACCTCGGCGTCCCGCAGGTTATCTGCAAACTTTGGGGAAAGGTTTTCACCGTTTGCCCGTGCGGCTGTTGGTTTGGGTGGTGTTCAGGCATTTCCGGGGGAGGTCTCCCCCGGACCCCCCACTGGGG
>WRLJ01000114.1 GCA_009777685.1 Oscillospiraceae bacterium
GACCCGCGAGAGGGGCTGGGGGACTGCCAAGTCCCCCAGTGGGGGGCTCCGGGGGAGACCTCCCCCGGAAATGCCTGAACACCACCCAAACCAACAGCCGCACGGGCAAACGGTGAAAGCCGTTCCCCCAAAGTTTGCGGATAACCTGCGGGACGCCGAGGTCTGCGTCCCCTACAGGGTGTGTGCACTAGGACGGAATTTAGATTGACGTGCCCAAAAAGCCGCCGCCACAACCCCAAACCAACCAGCAGACGGGCAATTTGCCCCCCCTGCGCCAAAAGGAAGAGACGATGCAGCCAACCGTGTTTTTTTCTCAAAAGCTCCCCCGCGAGGCGGAGGAACGGGAACGGGCGTTATCCCGCCTGTGCCCCGGCAAGCTGTGCCTGGCCGGGCAGGTCCACGGCGAGACCATCCTGTACGCGGACCACAATTATACCGCCCGCGCCGGGGACGCCCTGTACACGGACCTGCCGGGCGTGTTTGTGGGCGTCAAGACGGCCGACTGCGTGCCGGTGCTGCTGACCTCCCGCGCGGCGGCCGCGGCGGTTCACGCCGGATGGCGCGGCACGGCCCGCCGGATCGCGGAGAAGACCGCGCGCCTGCTGTGCGAAACCTACCGCCTTTCGCCGGAGGAAATCACGGCCCATATCGGCCCGTGCATCTGCCAGACCTGCTACGAGACGGACGGCGAGGTCGCCGAAGCGCTCGGCCCGGAGGCGGCGGCGTACATCGCGCGGCGCGGCGCTAAATTCCACCCCGACCTGCGCGCGGTGAACGCCCATTGGCTGCGGAACATGGGACTGCGCGATATCCGCGTCAGCCCGGACTGCACGCGCTGTCTGGCGGACGTGTACTGGTCGCACCGGGCCCACGGGAGCGGCCGGGGGGTTCAGGTGAGCTGGGCCGGGGACGGGTGACCCTGCCTTTTGTTTTTCACGCCTCAGCCCTGCCCGATCACGCCCCCCCTTGACAAGCCCGTTTCTTTCGCGTATAATCAGGCCGAATCGAATATTGTTTCCGGTTGGGCAGGCAACTGCTTTCAAGTTTTGAGCTTTAGGGTGGAGAGCTCCTGGGCTCTTCGCGAGCCCTTTTTTCGCGGCAAGTGAGGAGGAATAGACATTGCAGAGGAAATTGCCTCGCTGGGGTTGGGGCAGACCGCCCCCGCAGGAGGCACGGACGGTTTTTGAGGTCCCGGGGGGATCCTATTACATTGAGGAGTGATCGTTATGCTTTGGATAGCCATCTATTTAACAGGTCTCGGCGTTATTTTGTCCCTGATTTTCGCCTATTACAATTTCAGCAAAGGCAGCAAAATGGAACACGGCACACCGACCATGACGGAAATCGCCAACGCCATCCGCGAGGGCGCCAGCGCGTTTCTGAAACGGGAGTACACCACCTTTATCCCGATTCTCTCCGGCATCGCCGTACTGTTCGCCGTATTTTTCTCCGTATGGGCGGGGCTGGCGTTTTTTCTAGGCATGACCATGAGTTCCCTGGCCGGGCTGGTGGGCATGAAGGCCGCCGTCATCTACAATGAGCGCGTCGCCAATGAGGCGCGGCTCGGCGTCCAGCGGAAAGACCCCAACGCCCTGGGCAAAGCGCTCAACGTGGCGTTCCGGGGCGGGTCGGTCATGGGCCTGTCGGTGGGCGGGTTTGCCATGCTGGGCTTTTTGATTGTCTATCTGGTCGCGGGGATGGCGTTTCAGTTTGCCGACCCGGACAACATGGTGGAGGCAACCAGCTGGGTCGGCTTGAGGTTTGTCATGTTCCCGCAGATCATCTCCTGCTACTCGCTGGGATGCTCGGCTGTGGCGGTCTTCAACCGCCTTGGAGGCGGCATCTACACCAAAGGGGCCGACATGGGCGCGGACCTCGTCGGCAAGACCGAGCTGGGGTTCCCCGAGGACGACCCGCGCAACCCGGCGGTCATCGCCGACTGCGTGGGCGACAACGTGGCCGACTGCAACGGCAACGGCTCGGATTTGCTGGAAAGCACGATTGGCGCCGTAGTGGCCTCGACCGTACTGCCCTCGACGCTCTACACCGCGGCGCTGAACACCTCCGCGCCCATTGACAAGGCCTTGATCAGCCGGATGATGGAATTCCCGCTGGCGTATATCGGCGCGGGCCTGGTCGCCTGTGTGCTGGGCCTGTTCTACGTGCTGCTGCGCAAGCCGGGCAAACACCCGGCCCGGGAGCTGAACATCTCCCTCTGGAGCTCGGCGGGGATCATCGCCGTTTCCACGCTGGTGCTGTGCTACTATTTCTTCGCCGATCAGGACCTGTCCGGCGTCGGTTTCCGTTTCGGGTGGGTATCGCCCTGGCTGAGCGCCGCCGTGGGCATCGTCACCGGCATCGTTTTAGGCCTGCTGGCCGAGCGTTACACCAACGACAAATACAAGGAAACGCGGACCATCGCCGAGCTGGCCAAGAGAGGCCCGGCGCTGGTGGTGGTCGGCGGCACAAGCTCCGGATGGCGGAGCTGCCTGCCGACCTGCTCCGCGCTGGGCGGCGCGATCATCCTGTCGAGTTATTTCAGCGGCGTATACGGCTCGGCGCTGGCGGCGGTGGGGATGCTCTCCTTCGTCGTGGCCACGGTCACGGTGGATACCTTCGGTCCCATCTCGGACAACGCCGGCGGCATCTCCGAAATGGCGCGGCTTGGCCCGGAGGTGCGCGCCATCACGGACAGCCTGGACTCCCAGGGCAATACGACGGCGGCCATCGGCAAGGGGTTTGCCATCGGCTCCGGCGTGCTGGCGGCCCTGGCGATGATGATGTCCTTCGCCAATCTGGGCGAAAACAAAGGGACGCTGGATATCATACACTATATCGCGCTGGGCGGCGCGTTCGTGGGCGTGGGCGTCATGCAGTGGCTGGCGGGCAATATGCTCAACTCCGTCTGCCAAAACGCCGAGCAGATGGTAGACGAGGTCCGCAGGCAGGTCAAGGAGAACCCGAACATCATGACCGGGGAGGAAAAACCGGACTACAAGGCCTGCATTGACATCTGCACCCGGAACGCCATCGGCAAAATGCGCACGCCGGTGCTGGTGTCCATCCTGTCGCCCATCGTGGGCGGGTTCGTGTTCGGGCCGCTGTTCGTAGGCGGGTTCATCCTGGGGACGATCCTCGGCGCCACCGTCGTGGCCACCTCCACGGCCAACAGCGGCGGCGCGTGGGACAACGCGAAAAAATACATCACCAGCATGAAGGGCCGCCTGATCCAGGAGTTCGGCGAGGAACGCTATCATGAAATCCACGCCGCCGGCGTGATCGGCGACACCGTGGGCGACGGATACAAGGACGTGGTTGGGCCAAACCAGGACATTATGATCAAAATGATGGCGACGGTCTCGGTCATTATGCTACCCGTCATGGAATCCTTCAACCTGATTTCCCTGCTGCTGAACTGACCGCTTGCGATACCGATACGACCCGAAAGAACCCCTCCGTGACGGAGGGGTTCTGTTTTGCCGTTTGCACAAACCTCTGTAAATATGGGCGGTTGCGGGGGTTGTTCGTGGCGTGTGCGGAACTTTGTCAATCCTCAGTCGGCTTCGCCGACAGCTCCTTTAGGAAAGGAGCCTTACAGGGCGCGCAAGCCTCCTTTCGTAAAGGAGGTGGCACGCCGCCAGGCGTGACGGAGGATTTTAGGGCGGGTTGCCATGCTTGGGGAATGGAACACGGCGCGATGTGTAATGGGGTGCGGCGCGATGTGGGCATCGCGCCCTACGCATGGCAGGGCGGAAACCCCGTAGGGGACGCGGCCCTCCGCGTCCCGCAAAATGTCCCCATCGCACACGCCCAGACACGGCACGCCGTGTCCCTACGGCGGGGCGCAAAACCCCGTAGGGGCGACCGTCCCCGGTCGCCCGTGGTTGCCCATGCGCCGCGTTTGCCCGGTCGCACACGCCGTAGGGGCGATTTCCAATCGCCCGCCGTTTCCCCGGTCGCGCACAATCGGCAACCCCGGCGCGCCGAGGTCGTCGCGTCCTACGAACCTGCCCGCGTCAATACCGCTGTTCCGTTCTCCCAGCTGGGGTTCAGGTTCAGGGCGCGGGCGACGTCGCCCAGCCCGAGGATGGTGCTGCCGCTGATGCCGTAGACGTTAACGGGGATTTCCGTTCCGTCCAGATATACCTTAATGTCGGGGTACAGCGTGGCCTCTACCGGCTCCGTGGGCATCGCGCCGGGGGTAGATGATCCGGCGGGTTTTGTGGTATCCAGCTGTACGGCCCCGTCCCAAGAGGCATTGATCCCCACGGCAATGGCCAGGTCGGACAGCCGCAGGTAGATGTTGCCGTTGATCCCGTAGACCTCCACCGGAACCTTCACGCCGTCCAGTGTGACGCCTACGTTGGGGTAGGGGGTGGCTTGGGGGGTGGAGACGGGCGGCGCCGGATATATCCTGCGCGGAGCAACCCAGAACTCCACCCAAGCAATGGGCTGCCCCTCGTCGTCCCACTCGCTCTCTTCGCTATCCAACACCGAAACCCACATACTTCCATCTTCTTTAATCGCCATGCAAGTGCTGCCCCACCAGTTCACATCCGCGCTTAACCAATCCGTATCTGTGCCCAGCTGGGCAGCTTGGAGTGTCGCTCCTCCATTTTCCCAGTCATAGTCATAGTCAAAAATCCAAAGGCTTCCATCGGCTTTAAGCGCCGCCGTAGCATGTCGGTTATTCCCTTCTCCGTTCCCAACAACGCTGATCCAATCGTTATCCGTATCAAACCGCTCCGCGTCAAAGCTTTCAACGCTGCCGTCGTCAGTCCAAAGCCAAGCCCAAAGGCTGCCGTCGGCCCTGATTGCCAATATCCCAGCGCCCACTGCCGCGTGAATCCAATCTGTATCCGTACCGAGTTGTCTTGGCAGAAATACCTCTGAGCGGTCGTAGTCCAGTGCTTTCCAGCACCAAAGGCTTCCATCGGCTTTGAGCGCGGCGGTAAGGATGAAACCCGAGGAAATGCTTGTCCAGTCATTGTCCGTGCCAATGCGGACAGGCTCGAGCTTCATTTCGTCAAATGAATAATGATGTTTTCCCCAAGTCCACACGCTTCCGTCGGTTTTGAGGGCTGTGCTGACTGAGCCGTTTGGCGAAATGCCGGCCCAATCATTGTCTGTGCCGATTCGGACAGGTTCGTTTCTATCTGTCGTCGTGCCATCGCCAAGTTGACCATTGCTATTTCGTCCCCAAGCCCAAAGGCTGCCGTCGGTCTTAATGGCAAGGCTGTGAGCGCCGCCCGCCGACACGCTTTCCCAATTATAGTCTGTCCCGATTTGGACAGGCTCGGGATAGAGGAAAGACTGACCCCCGCTTCCCCATCCGCCGTACTGGTTTTCCCAAGTCCACAAGCTGCCGTCAGTTTTGATCGCGGCCGTGTGGTCCGCACCCACCGCAATGCTGCTGAAGCCAGGCTCGGTATTTGCGGCAAATGATACTGTCGCAGGAACAAGCGTCAGCAGCAGCGCCAGCGTCAGCGCCAGGAATAGGATCCGTTTTTTCATCATACATGACCTCTTTTCTTTTATTTCAGTATGGCTTTCAGGGCCGGCCCGGGAGCCAACCTGTCCGATGATTCTGCGCACAAATAAAGCGCACGCCGAAGGTGGAAGCGGCACGTTGCCGCCGGTACCTTACGACATGCGCGACAAGTCGCGGACCGACCGCTCCGGAAAACCGCAAATCCCCGCTTGAAAACAAGAGAACGGCGGGGTATAATGTCTTTGCGCTCGCGGCGCCGGAAACGGTTGCGTAAGGTGCTGTGCTCACCTTCGCAGGGCCTTGATGTTGCAAGCATCAAAGTCTGCCGCGGGGGCTCCTTTTGCGCGTTTGGCACAAGCCGGCTCCCGAACGAAATTATCATACCGCCTTCGGCAGGATTTGTCAAGGGGAAATTTTCGGGGCCGCGGTCCTCCCACCGGCCCCCCATCTGCGGCCCCC
>WRLJ01000115.1 GCA_009777685.1 Oscillospiraceae bacterium
ACGCACACAGGGGGTCCCTACAGGAAAACGGGGGATCCGAAGATGTCTGTCATGTTAGGGCCGTTCCCTGTGGAGACAGCAAAGAAAGTGCAAGGGTATGGCCGGGAAGAACAAAGAAGACAAAATAGAGGGAAAACCAAAAGTCGAGGCCAGGACAGCCTAGACAAGACCCTTACGGTGAAACGCCGTGTCTCGCACAAGCAAAACCCCCGTATTTCCCGCGAAGGGGGCTGGGGGACTGCCAAGTCCCCCAGTGGGGGGTCCGGGGGAGACCTCCCCCGGGAATGCCTGAACACCACCCAAACCCACAGCCGCACGGGCAAACGGTGAAAGCCTTTCCCCGAAGTTTGCAGATAACCCTGCGGGACGCCGAGGTCTGCGTCCCCTACGGAGGGGATACGGGCAAACGCGGCGCATGGGCAAACACGGCGCGCCGGGGGCGTCGCGCCCTACGCACAGCGGGGCGGAAAACCTTGTAGGGACGACCGTCCCCGGTCGTCCGAAAACAGCCGGAACCCACGCCGGGGTTCCCGATTTCACGCGCGCTGGCGGACGGTCGGGGGCGACCGTCCCTACAGGCTGTGTCCAATATGACGGAAATTTAGATTGTCGCGGTACAATGCCTCCCCATATATGGACAGCGCGGAGGGACTGTGCTATAATAGCGGTGCGTATAGAAAGCGTTCCTATTGGACGGATTCCGGGGCGGCCGGTTTCGAGCCTGAGGGGGGCTGTCCCTTGCGATCACGCCCCGCCCCCGGATGCTCCGCATCCCGTTCTCCCCGTTTCATTTCACGACTGAAAGGAGCGTCCCCTCATGAAAGTCATTCTCCAGCAAGACGTCTCCGGGCAGGGAAAGCGCGGGGACCTGGTCAATGTGTCCGACGGCTACGCGCGCAACTACCTGATGCCGCGCGGCCTGGCCGTCGAGGCGACGCCGGACGCCCTCAATGAGTATAAGCAGCGCGAGAAGGCCAAGGCCGACCGCCTGGTCCGGGAGAAGGAGGCCGCCAGGGCCGCCGCCGAGCGGCTGAAAACGTGCAACGTCGTCTTGGCCGCCAAGGCCGGGACCGGCGGCCGCCTGTTCGGCGCCGTCACCAGCGCCGAGATCGCCGCCGCGCTGAAGGCCCAGTTCGGCGTGGAGATGGACAAAAAGAGTCTGGTTCTGCCCGAGCCGATCAAGCACCACGGCCTGTATGAGCTGAAATGCAAGCTGGGTCACGAGATTTCCGCCTTGCTGCGGGTGGAGATCGTGCCGCCGGACGCCTAAGAAAGCGCGGGAAGCGTAAAAGGAGACATCAGGCATGGACGAGCTGCGCAACCAACCGCATAGCGTGGAGGCCGAGCAGGGCGTGCTGGGCTCCATTCTGCTGGACGCGCGCTGTATCGAGGAAACCGCGGCGCTGCTGAACGGCGACGATTTCTATCTGCCCGTCCACCGCGATATCTACGACACGCTGTGCGCCATGTTCGCGGCGGGCGACGTGATCGACCCGGTGACCGCGCTGGACGCGATGAAAACGCGCGGCGTCTACAAGGAGCCGGACAGCCGCAACTACTTCCACCGCCTGATGACCGACACACCCTCGTCGGCGCATGTCCGCCATTACGCCGGGATCGTCAAGGAACACAGTATGCGCCGCCAGATTCTCGACACCGCCGCCGACGTCTCCTCGATGGCCGCGGCCGGCGAGGAGGCGGCCTCCGACGTGATCGACGCGGCGGAGGCGCGGTTCTTCGCCCTGCGCGCCCACCAGTTCCCGAGAACGCTGACCCCGATCCCGGAGGTGCTGACGCAGGTTCTCCAGCACGTCCGCGCCATGTACGAGGCCGGGGGCCGCCTGCCCGGCGTGCCCAGCGGCCTGCCCACCCTCGACAGCCTGCTCGGCGGCCTGATGGACGGCAACCTGATCATTCTGGCCGCGCGGCCCGGCGTGGGCAAGACAAGCCTGGCTCTGAATATCACGGCCCACGCGGCGCGCTTTGCCGGCAAGGCGATGGCCTTCTTCGCGCTGGAAATGAGCCGCGACCAGCTGGCCGCGCGCCTGCTCTCCGCTGAGGCGGAGATCGAGGGGACCGGCCTGCTGCGCGGCGCGCTGACCGATCCGGAGTTCGACCGCCTCGGCACGGCGGCCTCCGCGCTGGCGCGCCTGCCGATTTTGTTTGACGACAACGCCGACATCAGCGTGCAGGAGATCAAGGCCAAGTGCCGCCGCGTGAAAAACCTCGGCATGATCGTCATCGACTACCTCCAGCTGATGCACGGCACGCCGGGGAAACGCTACGACAACCGCAACACGGAGGTCGGCGACATCTCGCGCTCGCTGAAAATCATGGCCAAGGAGCTGAACGTGCCCGTCCTCTGCCTGTCCCAGCTGCGCCGCGCGCCGGCCGGAAGCCGGGACCATGTCACCCTGAGCGACCTGCGCGACTCCGGCTCCATCGAGCAGGACGCCGACGTGGTGCTGTTCATCCAGGCCGTCCGCCGCGAGGACGGCGAGGAGTCCGCCGAGGACGAAATGGAGCTGATCATCGGCAAGAACCGTCACGGCGACACGGGGCGCATCCGGATGGGCTGGAACAAGCGCTTTACGCGCTTCTTTGAGCTGGACTGGCGGCATGACGGGCTGTAACCGTATCCACATCCCGCCGGAGGCCAGGGTTCTGTGCGCGGTATCCGGCGGCGCGGACTCGACCGCGCTGCTGCACCTCTGCGCGGGACTGCGGGACCGGGGCCGGCTGGCGTCGCTGGCCGCGGCGCACTTCCACCACGGCCTGCGCGGCGCGGACGCCGATGAGGACGAGCGTTTTGTGCGCGGCCTGTGCGCGGCGCGGGACATCCCGTACTTTGCCGGCCGGGGCGACACGGCGGCGGCGGCCCGGGAACGCGGCCGGGGCCTCGAGGAAGCCGCCCGCGCCCTGCGCTACGCCTTTCTGGAGCAGGCCGCTCTGGATTCCGGCTCGGACACGCTCCTGACCGCCCACAACGCCGACGACAATCTGGAGACGATCCTGCTCAACCTGATCCGCGGAGCGGGTCTGGACGGTCTTTGCGGCATTCCCCCGGAGCGCGGCGGTTCCGCCCCCCGGATTCTGCGGCCCCTGCTGGGCGTGACGCGGGCGGAGATTCTGGCGTATCTGGACGAACACGGCCTGACCTACCGCGAGGACGAGAGCAACGCTGACCCGGCGTTCACGCGCAACCGTCTCCGGCACGGGGTGACGCCCGTCCTGCGCGGGATCAACCCCGACGCCGCCCGCGCCGCCGCCCGCGCCGCCGCCCTCCTGCGCGCGGACGCGGCGTACCTGAGCGAACAGGCCGGCGAGCAGGTCCGCTTGCACGCCTATGATATTATAGAGGGAGAGAGTATCCGCTTTCCCGCCGGGCGTGTATCGGAGCTGCCCCCCCCTCTCGCCTCCCGCGCCGTGCGCGCCCTGCTGGCCCGCGCCGGCTGGCACGGCCCTGAACAGCCGCATATCCAGGCGGTGCTGGACATCTGCGCGAGCGCCTCACCGCACGCCTCCGCGCCGCTGCCCAAGGGCTGGTCCGCCTACCGCGAATACGGCGCCCTGTGCGTTTGCCGTCTGCCGGGCGCGGGGGACGAGCCCTCCGGCGGCTTCCGGCTCACCGTGCGCGATATCGGCCCGTACCGCCCCGATTTTGTTTACAAATCGTTCAACCCTTTTTATGTCGCGAGTGATACGATCGTAGGAGAAATCCGCGCCCGCGCCCGCCGCCGGGGCGATACCCTCGCGCCGGCGGGAAAGCCGGGGTCAAAATCCGTCAGCCGCCTGATGACCGACGCGAAAATCCCCCTCCGCGACCGCCCCCGTCTGGCGGTGCTGGAGGACGACGCGGGCCTCATCGCGGTCGAGCGCCTCGGAGTGGACCGCTCCAGGGTCCCGGCAAGCGGGGCGAATGTTTGGGAATTGAAAATTGAAATTTAGGAATCATGGAGGGTTTTCATCATGCGTTTGCTTCCTCCCGAAATGGACAGAATACTGTACGGCGAGGCCGCCATCGCGGAGCGCGTGGCGGAGCTGGGGGCGGAGATCAGCCGCGACTACGCGGGGCGCGACATCATCATGGTCGGGGTGCTGAAGGGCGCCGTCCCGTTTATGTCCGACCTGATGCGCGCCGTCACGGTTTCGTGCACGCTGGATTTCCTGTCCGTCTCTTCCTACTGGAGAGGCACGCAGAGCAGCGGCGTGGTGCGCATTCTGAAGGACCTTGACATCCCCCTTGAGGGCCGGGATGTCCTGATTGTTGATGATATCCTTGACAGCGGCCGGACTTTGAGTTATATTATTAATTTGATAGAAAGCCGGAACCCGGCCTCAATACGGCTGTGCGCTCTGCTCGACAAACCGGACCGCCGCTGTGTGCCGGTGAAGGTGGATTACACGGGCTTTACCATCCCCGACGTATTCATCGTCGGCTATGGCTTGGACTACGCGGAGAGGTTCCGGAATCTGCCGTACATCGGCTGCCTGAAGCCGGAAGTGTATAACCCATCGACCTGAACTACATTTTGGCCGGACAGATGCGCCGGCCGGCGGGGGAATTATGAGGAAAGTAGATCCAAAAGACATTTTATTCTATCTGGTCATCGCGGTCATTCTGTTCGTGATGATCAACCTGCTGTATCAGGCCGGCCGCACCGAGCAGCTGGCTTATTCCGACGTGCTGCGGCTGTTCCGCCAGGAAAAGGTCAAGAGCTTTATTGCCGAGGGCAACGGCAAGCTCACGATGCTCCTGCAAAACGATACCCGGGTGGAAGCCAACCTGCTGAGTCTGGATTACCTGCGCGAGGATATCAACGACCTCATTCTGAAGCAGACGGACCGCGGCGTGCTGACGACATTTGACTGGAAACGCGAATGGGTCCCGCCGTGGTGGATGATGTTCATCCCCTATGTGCTAATCATCGCGGTGTTTGTCGTGCTGTGGTACTTTATGATCAACCGCACCGGCGGGGGCGAAAACCGCGCCATGACCTTCAAGCGGGCCAACCCGCGCCTCATCAGCGACGAGAAGCGCAAGTACACCTTCAACGACGTGCAGGGCGCGGAGGAAGAAAAGGAGGAACTGCGCGAGATCGTGGAGTTCCTGAAAAGCCCCAAGCGCTTTATTGAGCTGGGGGCGCGCATCCCCAAGGGCGTGCTGCTGGTCGGCCCGCCGGGCACCGGAAAGACCCTGCTGGCCAAGGCCGTCGCGGGGGAGGCGGGCACGCAGTTTCTGTCCATCTCCGGCTCGGACTTCGTCGAGCTGTATGTCGGCGTGGGCGCCTCGCGCGTGCGCGATCTGTTTAACGAGGCCAAAAAGGTATCGCCCTCCATCATCTTCATCGACGAGATCGACGCCGTGGGCCGCCACAGGGGCGCCGGTATGGGCGGCGGCCACGACGAGCGCGAACAGACGCTCAACCAGCTTCTCGTGGAAATGGACGGCTTTTCCGCCAATGAGGGCGTGATCATTCTGGCCGCCACCAACCGCGTGGACATCCTCGATCCCGCGCTGATGCGCCCGGGCCGCTTTGACCGCCAGGTCTACGTCGGCATCCCCGATATCAAGGGCCGCGAGGCGATTTTGAAGCTCCATGCCCGGAACAAGCCCCTCGACGACAGCGTGGATATGAACATTCTGGCCAAAACCACGCCCGGCTTTACGGGCGCGGACCTGGAAAATCTGCTCAACGAGGCGGCCCTGCTGGCCGCGCGGCGCAAAAAGCCCGCCATCGGCATGGCGGAGATGGAGGAGGCGATGATCAAGGTCATTGCCGGCCCCGAAAAACGCAGCCGCGTCGTGCCCGAAAACGCGCGCAAGCTGACTGCCTACCACGAGGCGGGCCACGCCGTGACGATCCGGAACCTAAAGCACTCCGATCCGGTCCACACGATTTCCATCATTCCGCGCGG
>WRLJ01000116.1 GCA_009777685.1 Oscillospiraceae bacterium
GTTTGGGTGGTGTTCAGGCATTCCCGGGGGAGGTCTCCCCCGGAACCCCCCACTGGGGGCGTGCCGCCCCCAGCCCCCCTGCCTTTTCATACGGGGGTTTTGTTGGTGCAAGGCACTGTCTTTCACCGTAAGGGGCTTTTCCTAGCTGTCCTGGCCTCGATTTCTGGTTTGGTTGTATTCCCAGCGTTTCGTTCTTCCGGGTGCATGACGACCGTTTACGGTTTTGCTCCGCATGGGTTGGTTGGTTTGCTTTGTAGGGACGAACTGCGTTCGTCCGCGTTCCCCGCGCACCGCGTTTGCCTATCCGCACACGCCGTAGGGCGCGACGCCCTCGGCGCGCCGCGTTTCCCCATTTTTCGTGTTGGGGAAACGGCGGGCGGCAGATGGCCGCCCCTACAGAGATACCTTGCAGTAAAGGGTGTGACCGCATGAGACATATCCCCTTCCCCCGCCTGGGGCAGGGCGGATGGATGATCGGCGAGGACCCGGCCCGCGCGGAGGAGGAGATCGCCGCCCTGCGGCTGGGGCTGGAGCTGGGGCTTACGCTGATCGACACCGCCGAAATGTACGGCGAGGGCCGGTCGGAGCGGTTGATCGGCCGCGCGGTGGCGGGACGGCCGCGCGAGGGGTTTGCGCTCGTCTCCAAGGTCTATCCGCACAACGCGGGGCGGGACAGGCTCCGGCAAAGCTGCGAGGACTCACTGCGGCGGCTGGGCACGGAGTATCTGGACCTGTACCTGCTGCACTGGCGCGGCGCTGTCCCGCTGGCGGAGACGGCGGAGGGCATGGAGACGCTGGTGCGGGAGGGGAAAATCCGCGCGTGGGGCGTATCCAACTTCGACACGGCGGACATGGAGGAGCTGTGGAGCGTGCCGGGCGGCGACCGCTGCGCGGCCAATCAGGTGCTGTACCACATCGGTTCGCGCGGGATTGAGTACGACCTGCTGCCGTGGATGGCGGAGCGCGGCGTGGCGTGCATGGCGTACTGCCCGCTGGCGCAGGGCGGGCGGCTGGCCCGGATGGGGCAGGACCTGCGCTCCGGCCCCGCGCTGCTGCGCGCGGCGCGGGCGTATCACGCGACGGTCCCGCAGATACTGCTGGCCTTTACCCTGCGGCGCGGGGGCGTTACGGCCATCCCGAAGGCGGGTGGCGCCGCCCACGTCCGCGAGAACGCCGCCGCCCTTGACCTGCGGATACAACCGGAGGATTGGGCGGCGCTGGATGAGGCGTTCCCTCCCCCAACGAGCAAAATGCACCTGGACATCGAATAATCCGCGAAGGAACCGGGCGGCGGATACGGCTCCACCGCTCATTATCGCTGATTGGCGGGGCGATGTCAATTCCCTTTTTGCGAGCCTTCGGGGCAAACGCTTGGCGGCCGCCCCGAACTGCTGAAGAATAACCCTTGCGTATCCCGGCGAAATCCGTTATAATGTTCCCCTGCGTATCCAAACCCCGTACATAAGGAGGCTGTTTATGCGCGCCAGGATCATCATTGACGCGGACATTTGCAAGGGCTGCACGCTGTGTGTGCAGGTTTGCCCGAAACAGGTAATGGAGCTGGACAAATCAAAGCTGAATGCCCGGGGATATCACGCGGCCGTCTGCACGGACGAGGCCGCCTGCATCGCCTGCGCGATGTGCGCGATGATGTGTCCGGATTCGGCGATTACCGTAATCAAGGAGGAGTAGGCAATGGGCGAACGGTTCCTGATGAAAGGCAACGAGGCGCTGGCCGAGGCCGCGGTCCTGGCGGGCTGCCGGCACTTCTTCTGCTACCCGATCACCCCGCAGAACGAGGTCTGCGCGTATATGTCCCGGCGGATGCCGAAGGCCGGCGGCACATTCTTGCAGGCGGAAAGCGAAATTGCCGCGATCAATATGGTGCTGGGCGCGTCGGCGGCCGGCGCGCGCGCGATGACCTCGTCCTCGTCGCCCGGTATATCGCTGAAAACGGAGGGGATTTCCTACCTGGCCGGCTCCGACCTGCCCTGCGTGATTTTGAACATCCAGCGCGGCGGGCCGGGACTGGGCGGCATCCAGCCCTCCCAGGCCGACTATTTTCAGGCCACGCGCGCGCCGGGGCACGGCGATCTGCGGATTCTGGTCTTTTCCCCCGCCACGGTGCAGGAAATGGTCGACACCGTTTTTGACGCCTTTGACCTGGCCGAGCGGTACCGGATGCCTGCGATGATTCTGGCCGACGGCCTGCTGGGGCAGATGATGGAGCCGGTCGAGTTCCCCGCCGTCGACGTGACCCCGTCTCCCAAGCCGTGGGCCGTGGGCGCCAACGACGGCTCGCGCCCGCGCAATGTCATCAATTCCCTCTACTTGCAGGCGGATGTCTTGGAACAGCGCATCCGCGAACGCTTTGAGCGGTACCGGCAGGTCGAGCAGTCGCACAGCCGCTGTGAGGAATACCTGACCGGCGACGCGGAGATTCTGACGGTGGCCTACGGCGCGTCGGCGCGCGTCGTCCGCACCGCCGTCAACGACGCGCGGGACAAGGGCATCAAGGCCGGAATGCTGCGGCCCCTGACGCTCTGGCCGTTCCCGCAGGAACAGCTCAGAGCCGCCGCCGCGCGGGCCGGAGCCGTGCTGACCGTGGAGATGAGCATGGGCCAGATGGTCGAGGATGTGCGGCTGTACACGGGGGGGAGCGTCCCGGTGCATTTCTTCGGGCGCACCGGCGGCGTGGTCCCGACCCCGGCGGAGGTGCTGGAACAGATCGAACGCCTGAACGCGGAAGGAGGCAACGGCTGATGGCTGTCGTATATCAAAAGCCCCGCGGGCTGACCGATGCCCCGCTGAGCTACTGCCCCGGCTGTACGCACGGGATCATCCACAAGCTCGTCGCGGAGGCGCTGACGGGGCTGGGCGTGATGGACAAAACCGTGGGCGTGGCCCCGGTGGGCTGCTCCGTGCTGGCGTACAGCTTCTTTGACTGCGATATGGTGCAGTCGCCGCACGGGCGCGCGCCCGCCGTGGCGACCGGCCTGAAGCGCGTGATGCCGGACAACGTGGTCTTTACCTATCAGGGCGACGGTGACCTGGCCGCCATCGGCACGGCGGAAACGGTCCACGCCGCCGCGCGCGGCGAGAACATCACCATCATTTTCGTCAACAACGCCATCTACGGCATGACGGGCGGGCAAATGGCCCCCACGACCCTGCCCGGCCAAATCACGCAGACCACGCCCTACGGCCGGGACGTGTCCGGCGCGGGCTATCCGATCCGCATTTGCGAAATGCTGGCGACGCTGGACGGCGTGGCCTATGCCGAGCGCGTGTCCGTGCATGATGTGCCCAGCGTCCGCAAGGCGGGCCGGGCCGTCAAAAAGGCGTTTCAGGCGCAGCTGGATAAGAAGGGCTTTTCCTTGGTGGAGATTTTATCCACCTGCCCGACCAACTGGGGCCTTGACCCGCTGGAATCCCTGCAATGGCTGAAAGACAAGATGATTCCCTACTATCCGCTGGGCGTGATGAAGGACCTCACCGGCCAAGGGGGTGGGCAGCTATGAAAACTCCGTTTGAAATGGCCCTGATTATCGCGGGCTTCGGGGGGCAGGGCGTGCTGTTCACCGGAAAGGTCATCGCCTACAGCGGGCTGCTGGACGGGCGCGAGGTCAGCTGGCTGCCGTCCTACGGGCCGGAGATGCGCGGCGGAACGGCCAACTGCGGCGTCTGTCTGTCCGACCGCCCGATCGGTTCGCCGCTGGTCACGCGGCCCGATGTGCTGGTGGCGATGAACACGCCGAGCTATGAGAAATTTATCGGCGCGGTGAAGCCGGGCGGCACGGTGATCTACGACGCGACGCTGGTAGCGCCCGTGACGGCGCGGGACGATGTGCGCGTGTTCGGCGTTCCCGCCGTGCGCCTGTCCGACGAGGAGAGCCTGGAGGGCATTTCCAACCTGATCCTGCTGGGCAAGACGCTGGCGGAGACGGGCTTTTCCACGCGGGAGACGGTGGAGCAGGCCATCCGCAAAAGCGTCCCGGCCCGGAAAGGGCACTTGATTGAGCATAACATACGGGCCGTAAAGCTGGGAATGGGATTATAGGCCAGATAGACGGGGCCGCAAGCCGTGAAGGGCTTGCGGCCTTTTTTTGCGAGCAAACGGGTGCAAGTCTTGCAGAGGCGCGCATTGCGGGTCCGGTCACGCCGTCCGTAGGGAGCGATGCCCTCGACGCGCCGTGGTCGTATCCGGCCAATACGGGGCGCGCCGCGCGGCCCCCGCGCGTGTGCGTCGGGGACGTTTTGCGGGACGCCGAGGGCGGCGTCCCCTACAGGGTTTTCCGCCCCGCCGTCGCAGGGCGAGACGCTCCCGCGCGGAGAAGTGTGCATATTACAATTTTTTACCGTGAATGACAAGCCCGGTTAAAAGGCTGATGGTATGGATAACCCTTTTATTTACAGCGTATTCCCCGGGATACGGGAAAATAATAATCCCGTATCCAAATCATACGCGATAAGGAAGGTTACGATTATGATGAAAAAAACATGCGCGCTTGCGCTGGCCGCGGTGATGCTTCTTTCCCTGCCGGCCCTGGCGCAGGATTACGGGGATACCGGTGAGATCACCGTGATGTCCAAAGATTTTTCCAAAACTGGCACGGCGGGACAGACGCTGTATTTCAGCGCGGCGGATTTTGAGGATTATTTCGAGGTTCTGATCCCCGAACCGACCGAAGAACCCGGCGAACAGTCCAGTGAAGGCCCCAGCGAAGGCCCCGGCGCGGAGCCCAGCGAGGAACCGGGGGATGAAACCGTTGCGCCCGTATACGGCGGCGATGACGACGGCGATGATGAGGGCCATACCGGTCCGGGGCTGGAATCCATCACCCTTACGGAGCTGCCTGACGAAACCTGCGGTATTTTGCGGGTCGGCAGTGAAACGGCTGCGGCGGGAACGCCGATTACCGATTACGGAAACCTCAATTTCGTCCCGGCCTCGGATGACGCCTGTGAAACGACCTTCTCCTGGAAAGGAACCTCCGATACCGGCCACACCTCCGAGACGGCGGGCGTGGTGACCCTCACCCTGGAGCTGCCGGAGCCGCCGCCGCCGGTGAATTATTACGCGGATATGACCGTCCACTGGGCGGCTCCCTCGGCCAATAAGTTTGTGGATTTGGGAATCCTGGTCGGCGAGAAGATCGGCGGCCGCCGGTATTTCCGGCCGGACATGAACATCACGCGCGGGGACTTCATTCTGCTGGTGGCCGCCGCGCTGGGCATTGAGCCGGCCAGCACCGACGTCCCGTATTTCAGCGACTATGTGCCGTCTTACCTGATTAAGATCAGCAACGCGTTCCACGCCAAGGGTCTCCTCAACGGCGTGCCGGCCGGCGGCGATCTATATGAGCTGCGCTACAACCAGCCCCTGACCCGGATCGAGGCGTTCGCCGTCATCAACAACGCGCTGGAGCTGGAGGACGCCGTGACCCAGGACCTTGACCAGTTTTCGGACGCATACGATGTGCCCGGCTGGGGTCTGCAAGTGATGAAAAACATGGTGGGCTATAAAATCACGGTAGGTAGCCAAAACGCCCATCTGTACCCGAATGTGCCGGTGACGCGCGGACAGGCCGTGGTGCTGCTGGATAAAGCCTATATGGAGCTGCACAAGGACGAAGAAGAGCCATAAGCGGACCGTTTGAACGAAAAATTCAAAACCCCGGCGCCGGAAACACGGCGCCGGGGCGCGCTTCGTGCGCCCGCAGGGTTTTGAGTGTTTCCCGTTTGCCCGAGAGTTTGCGGATCACCCGGCGGGACGCGGCCCTCCGCGTCCCCTACGACCGTCATTGCGGGCTTGACCCGCAATCTCCCCGGGGGTCGCGAATCTGGGGGGGTTGCGGGGGAAGCCCGCAATGACGAAAACAGGGGGTTCCGCCCCGGCCCGGGCTGGGGTAA
>WRLJ01000117.1 GCA_009777685.1 Oscillospiraceae bacterium
CCCGTATTTCCCGCGAGAGGGGCTGGGGGACTGCCAAGTCCCCCAGTGGGGGGTCCGGGGGAGACCTCCCCCGGAAATGCCTGAACACCACCCAAACCAACAGCCGCACGGGCAAACGGTGAAAACCGTTCCCCGAAGTTTGCGGATAACCTGCGGGACGCCGAGGTCTGCGTCCCCTACGGGGTTTTGCGCCCCGCCCTGCGCAGGGCGCGATGCCCGCATCGCGCCGTGTCCGCGCACCCCTTGCCGCCGTTCTATTCGCCGTGCGTGTCATCGATCCGTTTCAGCAGCTTGTAATACGGCCCATCCTCATCCTCTCCGTCAAAAACAATCTCATTAAAGCCCTTTTTCTGATATAGTCTGAGCGCGCCGGTGTTTTTCTTGTCTACGCCGATGCTGATTTCCCTGTATCCCATTTCAGCGGCTTGCTTTACGATGAAATCAATCATCACGCTCCCAATCCCTTGGCCGCGATACTCTTCTTTCACAACCAGGCGTGAAAAATATATCCTCTGCCCCGGTATGCTGTATTCAGGATCATTCCGCTCAAATACGAGCGATCCTTCCGCAAGGTATTCGCCGTTCACCGCGTACACATATATGGCGCGGTTGCCTGAGATCATATCTTTATAGAAATACTGCGCCAGCTCCGGTTTTTTCTCCATGCTCCATATATTGGAGCATTTGTGATAGTCTTCGGGCTTTAGCTTGGTAATCGTATCGTTTTGCATACCAGGCTCACTCCAACTCCAATTCCGTGTTAAAATATAGGGACGCCATATATGGCATCGTCTTGCCGCCGCAATCCCTCCCTCGGACACGGCACGCCGTGTCCCTACATAATTTGCGCATTGGTCTGAGGATTGCCCCCCTTGACAACGCTGTGGGGGCGGCCCGGATTTACGGATCCTCCGGCGGGCCGTCCGGCTCCGGCGCGGAGGTCGGCTCCGGCGTCGGCTCGGGGGTCGGGTCAACCGGGTCGGGCGGCGCATCCGGTTCCGGCGGAGGCCCTTCGGTCGGCGGAGGCTCCGGGGGCGGCGCCGGCGGCGGAATCAGGAGCAGATCGAACGGCGTGCCGGCGGACAGCTTGCCGCCCTTTTCGGTCAGCATCCGGACGGTGTCGTTGGCCGCGCTGTAAAAGCTGACGCGGTCGTGATCCCCCGAGGTGGCCAGCGCGTAGGGCTGCTGTTCGCCCTCCTCGTCCAGCCACAGGCAGAAGAGCTTCTTCTGCGCGGCCTCCTGCCAGAGAAGCAGCGGCTTTTGACCGACCCAAAACAGCCCGGCGGGGCGGACGTCCGCACCGCCCTCGCGCGTCAGGATAAGCTCCGGTGTGCCGGGGTACCCGTCAAACAGGCTCATCCGGTACATGTTTTCATACGATACGCCGTCGGCCGTCTCCGTCACGGCATAGACCAGCCAGAGCCGCTCCTCCTCGTCCAGCGCCAGCAGGGGGTGACGGGCGTTGACGCCGGCCGGCGTGACGGGCGTTTTCCGCGACAGGCCGTAGGGGCCGGCGGCGATGCGGCTGGTCAGCAGAAAGATGCCGGGGGTGTTCTTATAGCCGTCGAACGCGATCCAGCTCCGCCGCTCGAGGGCGGCATAGACTGCCGACAGCGTGCTGGCCGGCGTCATCGGGCCGGAAAAGCCGGTATACGGGCCTTGCGTATTGCGCCCGATGCCGATGTAGTATTCCATCCCGCTCTCTTCGGCGGCCTGGAAATAGTACGTTCTGCCCGTGGTCAGATGGACCATCGCCGCCGCGCGGTTGGCGGGAACGTCCGAGAAGTTGACCTGCATCGGCGCGTCGTAGGGCTTCGGAGAGGGATTTTTCTCGATCGTGCGGGCGGCCAGGATCGCGTCTAAGTCCTCGCCGGGGCGCAATTCGCGGGCGTGGACGGCAAAACGCGCGTCGTTGAATTCATACGCGCAGGTCGACAGCGTCAGCACGCGGTCGGATTCGGTGACCTCGATATTCGTATGGAAAAGACTGCGGATATGAAACTCCTCCAGCAGTGTGGAGAAATGCTCTCGATTGGCGCCGGTGCCGACATATCCGTAATCCGGCTCGGTGATATACGCGGAAAAGACCAGCCATGTCGTCTTGCCGTGCAGGCTGTCCAGCTCGATCACGGGCGCGCGTTCCCAGGTCTTGATGTCGTTGTATCTCCGCAGCTGGGTGAACATGGTGCCCGTTTCGGTATAGTGCCCGAACAGCACGTTGTTGCGGTCCATCAGCAGCCGGTCGTTATACGCGCTGAGGAAGATGGCCCCGTGGGAGTTGCGCTTTCCCTCGAAGCTGGTGTTGAGGTATTTTTCGTTGTCCTCGCCCTGCACATAGGGGTATTGGAGGTTCAGGCCGTCGATGGTGATGTAGCCCAGATAGTCCGGGTTGGCGGCCAGCAGCTCGGCAAAAAACGCCCGGTTCACGACCTCGTTGGCCAGCCTGCGGCTGCGCTCGGCCTGACGCTCCAACTCTTCGGCGTCGGCGTCGGGCCGGTTTGCGGCCTCGGGCGGAGCCGGGTTCGAGGGCAGCGGCGTCGGCAGCGGCGGCGGCGGCCCGGGGGGCCAGGGCGTGATCTCCGGCTGCGTGGCGGCCAGCGCCGCGACGGCCTTGTCATAGGCCTCGCGGGCCTTTCTGGACTCGCTTTCAGTGACCCAATATTCCTGAAAGAAGTACCCTATGTAAACCAGCGCGCCGGCGGCGACCACGATACACAGGATCGAGATCATCCGGTATATGAGCCTGTTGTTTCCGCCGCCCTTTTCAGCCGGGTCGGCTTTTCTGGATTTCATGCCTGTCACCCCACCAACAGTATAGCATATTCCAGAGAAAAAGGGAAGCGCCGATCAAACAAAAAACCGCGCGCGCAAAGATTCCCAATGGGTTTACCGTAATGTTTCACGTGAAACATCGGGCCGGTATATTCCCGCTCCGCCCGGGGAACGCTAGTCCCATGAGGAGGGTGCGGAAATGACAGACTTGCGCGCAATCTTTGAAACCGCTGACGCGGCGGAATGGGCCTTGATGCGCCTGCGGGAGCGCGGGCTGCACCCGGACCGTTACAGCGTTCGCGCCGTAGAGCGCGGACAGCCGGAGGAGCCGCGCGGATTTCTGAGCAACACGGCGGCCGCGCTGTTCGGGATAGGCTACGGGCGGCAGGCCGACGCCTACCCCGCCGGAAGCACGGCCTACGCCCCGTTTGGCGGTCTCTTGGGCGACGACGCCCGCCTCGGCCACGACGTCATCAGCAGCGAGGCCGAGCTGCGCCTGACCGTGCCCGACCGCGACGCGAAAACCGTCAAGGGCATCCTGATCAGCAACCGCGGACGGGTCGCCGGCTGAGAGCCGGGGCATCCGAAAAAACAGTGCCGCCCTCCGCGCCGCGGGCATAGGATAAAACGCGGAAGTTTGCGGGCGGGGGTGATGGCATGGACGGCGCCGTGCTGGGCGTCAGCGCGCTGGCCCTTGCCCTGGCGGAGGGCCGGACACAGGACGAGGTGATTCTGCTGGGGGCGATGTTTACGCAGCTGGGCGATACCCTGGCTACGATCGCCGCGCTCCGCGACCGAAACAGCCCGCCGCCGGACGGCGGGACCGGTTGACCGTAACAGGAATGTTTCACGTGAAACATTTGAGGGACGGGGTTTACATAATATCTGTGATGGCGCGGGAAAGGTTGTAGGGCGCGACGACCTCGGCGCGCCGTGGTCGTTATCCGTCCCATACGGGACGCGCCGTGTTTTTCCCCGCGCGTGTGCGTTGGGGACATTTTGCGGGACGCCGAGGTCTGCGTCCCCTACAGGGGTGTGCGGCCCGGGCGAACGCGGCGCATGGGTAAACACGGGCGGCAGATTGCCGCCCCTACAGGACGCGCGCCTTAAAAACACGTCCCCTGCGGGGTTCCGCGCAAAGCCCCTTGCGCGCGGCAGGAGAAAATGGTATGATACCATAACAAAAGGGCGGATGCCGCATCCGCCCCCGCGTGACTTATATTCCGTCAGTCAAACGACTCCGTAAGCCCCTCCACGACCTGCCCGATTGCGCGGATTGCCTTGGCGGGTCTGGAACGGCGCAGCCTGCGGGCGTCGATGGGAACGATCGCCGCCGTGATGAACGCGCCCGCGATTACGCCCAGCCCCAGGCCCTTCAACAGTGTTTTCATCTGCATGGATACCGGCCTCCTTCTTTTTTTACTGCTGATAGTATTGACGGAAGAATGACTTTATCCGGGAGGGAATTTATGGCAACCGTAAGCCCGTTCTCCGCGCTCGTCTACGATTTCGACAAAGCGGGAAGCCCCGGGAGCCTCTGCTGCCCGCCGTATGATATCATCCCCGACGCGTCCGTGTGGCGGGACAAAAGCCCGTACAACGCGGTCCGTCTGGAAAAGCCCGAGGGGGACGATCCGTACAGCGGCGCGGCCGGACTGCTGGCGGACTGGAAGGCGCGGGGCATCCTGCGCCGGACGCCCGCCGCGTACTACCTCTACGAAATCGCCTTTCAGGACGGCGCGGAGCGCAAAACCGTTTCCGGCCTCTTCGCGCGCCTTGAGCTTACCCCCTACTCCGCGGGCGAGGTGCTGCCGCATGAGAACACGCTCTCCAAGGCCAAGGAGGACCGCTACCGGCTGATGACCGCCACGCGCTGCCACACCTCGCCGATCTACTGCCTGTACCATGACGGGCGGCATACCGTGCTGACCGTGACGGGCCGCTATAAGGCAGAGCCTCCCGCCGTGGAGTTTACCGACGGCGAGGGGCTGACGCACCGGCTTTGGGTCGTTGACGACCCCGGGGACTGCGAGGCGATCCGCCGCAGCTTTCAGGAGCGCCGCCTGTACATAGCCGACGGGCATCACCGCTATGAGACGGCCTTGCGTGTGCGCGGGGAGCTGGGCGCCGCCGCTTCGCCGGACGGCTTTGTCTTTCTGGTCGACATGAGCCATCCGGGGCTGGTGGTCTACCCGACGCACCGTATTGTAACAGGGCTGGCGGGGTATGATGAACAGAAGACTCTGGCCCGCCTTGCCGGCTCGTTCCGCGTGGAGGAGGGCGGCGCGCCGGGGCGCAATACCGTGGTCATGGCCGGGCGGGAAACGATGTACCGCCTGATCTATAAGGACGATGCGTTTGACGGGCTGGACGTCACGCTGCTGCACGATCATATTCTGGAGCCTGTGCTGGGCGTCGGCGCGGCGAATATGGCGGCGGGCACGAATCTGCGGTATACGCGGGACGCGGACGAGGCGGTCCGGGCCGTCCGGGAGGGCGGCGCACAGTGCGCGTTTCTGATCAACGCCACGCGCGTGGACCAGATCCGCGCCGTCGCCGACGCGGGCGGCCGGATGCCGCAAAAGTCGACCTATTTCTACCCGAAGCTGACGACCGGCCTGATCATGAACGAGTTTGGAGTTTAAGTGGAGGAACAGCCATGCCAATCATCCGATTTCCCCGTCTGGTGGATATGCATGTCCACCTGCGCGAACCGGGGCAGGAACATAAGGAAACCATCGCCACGGGGACGGAGGCGGCGTTGGCCGGCGGCTTCGGGGCCGTGGCGTGTATGCCGAACACCATCCCGCCGCTGGATATCCCCTCGCGGGTACGCTTTGTCGTCAACCGCGCGCGGGAGACGGCGCGCGTGGCGGTCTACCCCGTAGCCTGCCTCACGCTGGGGCAGCGGGGCGGGGAGCTGACGGATTTTGCCGCGCTGAAGGAGACGGGAGCCGTCGCGCTGTCCGACGACGGGTTTTCCGTCGCCGACGAGGGGCTGATGCGCCGCGCGCTCGTCAAAGCCATGGAGGCGGGGCTTCCGGTCATCAGCCATTGCGAGCCGGAGCCGGAGATCGCCGCGCGCGATATCCGGCTGGCGGAGGAAACCGGCTCGGCCGTCCACATCGCGCATGTCA
>WRLJ01000118.1 GCA_009777685.1 Oscillospiraceae bacterium
CGTCCCTACAGGTCAGGGGGGAAACCCCGTAGGGGCGCCCGTCCCGGTTGCCCACGGACGCCATATATGGCGTCCCTACACATACGTCATGTTTTAATTTTACATTGTACGACACATACGTCATGTTAGGGCAGTTCCCTGTGGAGACAGCAAAGAAAGTGCAAGGGTATGGCCGGGACGTGTGAATAAGACAAAAAGAGAGAAAACCAAAAGTCGAGGCCAGGACAGCTGGGAAAAGACCCTTACGGTAAATAGTAGTGTCTCGCACAAACAAAACCCCCGTATTACCCGCGAGAGGGCCTGGGGGACTGCCAAGTCCCCCAGTGGGGGGTCCGGGGGAGACCTCCCCCGGAAATGCCTGAACACCACCCAAACCCACAGCCGGACGGGCAAACGGTGAAAGCCTTTCCCCAAAGTTTGCAGATAACCTGCGGGACGCCGAGGTCTGCGTCCCCTACGGAGGGGAGCGGGCAAACGGTGAAAACCTTTCCCCCCGAAGTTTGCGGATAACCTGCGGGACGCCGAGGTCTGCGTCCCCTACGGAGGGGATGCGGGCAAACGGTGAAAACCTTTCCCCCCGGAGTTTGCGGATAACCTGCGGGACGCCGAGGTCTGCGTCCCCTACGGTGTGTGCGGCGGGGCAAACGCGGACGGGATCAGAGCAAAAGGAAATGCTCTTGCCCTGGGCGGGAATGGGCTTTAGCGGTCCGGGTTTTTGTGTTGTTATCTGTCTCTTGCAAACCGGAGGCAAAACGGATATAATACCTTCACATTGAACTGGGGAGAAGGCGTATGACAAGAATCGCCGCGCGGGAAATGGCCGTGATTACGGTCTATGGAATGGACTATGGCCAAGCCTGCGAGGACGTGATCGCGGAACGTCTGGACAAGGATTTTTACGAGCGCCTGTCGGGAGAGGGCGGCGTGTTTTCCGAGCCTCCCGATGAACGGCAGGCCGAATATATCCGCCGCGTCGCCGGAGGCGTGTCGGAGCATCTGGCGGAGCTGGACGGCTATATCGACCAATATGTGAGGGGCTGGAAATTTTCGCGCCTGCCGCGCCTGACGGTCGCCGTGCTGCGCGTGGCGATGTTCGAGGCGCTGTACATGAGCGCGGAGGTGCCCTCGGCGGCGGCCCTCAATGCGGCGGTGGAGATTTCCAAGCATTACGAGACGCCGGAAACGACCGCGTTCATCAACGGGGTTCTGGGTTCGTTCTACCGCGCGGAAATCGAGAGGGCGGCCCCGTGATTTTGGGCTTGGACACGAGCTGCTATACGACCTCCGCCGCGCTGTTTGACGGCGCGGAAGCGCGGGAGGCCCGCCGCCCCCTGCGGCTGCCGCCCGGGCAAAAGGGCCTGCGGCAGTCCGGGATGCTGTTTCAGCATATCAACGCGCTGCCGGAGGTTCTGGCGGAGCTGGGCGGCGTTCCGGAGCGGGGCCTGACCGGCGTGGCCGCCTCCTCCAGACCGCGCGAGGCGGAGGGCTCGTATATGCCCTGCTTTTTGGCGGGACTGTCGCTGGCGCGGTCGCTGTCGGCGATATTGGACATCCCGCTGTACGAGGCTTCGCACCAGCAGGGGCATCTGGCCGCCGCGCTGTGGTCGGCCGGGCGCATGGACTTGGCCGCCGCACCGTTTCTGGCATGGCATGTATCCGGCGGGACCACCGAGCTGCTGTATACGGAGCCGTATCTGAAGGCCGAACGCATTGGCGGCACGACGGACTTGTGCGCCGGACAGGTGATCGACCGCGTGGGCGCGGCGCTGGGCCTGGGGTTTCCGGCGGGGCCGGAGCTGGAACGGCTGGCGGAGAGGTCGGGCGAAACGCTCCCGGGCCGCCTGACGGTAAACGGTATGGAGTTCTCTCTCTCCGGCCTGCAAAATCAGGCCGAACGGTTTCTCGCGCAGGGCCGGAAAGCGTCGGACGTCGCCGCGTTTACCCTAGGCTCCGTGGCGCGCGTTTTACGGAAAGCGACCGATCACGCCAAAACGCGGTATCCCGGCGTGCCCGTTGTCGGCTGCGGCGGCGTGCTGGCCAACCTGAAAATCCGCGGGTCCTTGCCGGACGTCGTATTCGCCGCGCCGTCGGCCTCGCCGGACAACGCCGTCGGCATCGCGGTCATCGGCGAACGATATTCGCGTTTACCGCGGCGGGAGGTGCTGGCATCGACGCTTTAACGGTATCCGAGCTGAACCGGCATATCAAGGTTCTGCTTGACGGAGACGAGACTTTGCGGGACGTGCTGGTGCGCGGCGAAGCCTCGAACTATAAGGTGTATCCCTCGGGCCATCATTATTTTACGCTGAAGGACGCGGAGGGGACGCTGAAATGCGTGATGTTCCGGAACGCGGCCGCATCGCTTTCCTTCCGTCCGGCTGACGGGATGCGCCTGCTGGCCTCGGGGCAGGTGAGCGTCTACCCGCGCGACGGGGTATATCAGCTGTATTGCCGCCACCTCCTGCCCGACGGCGAGGGCGCGCTGACCCGCGCGTTTGAGGAGCTGAAAAACCGTCTGGCGGAGGAGGGCCTGTTCGACCCGGCGCACAAAAAGCCGCTGCCGCCGTATCCGGCGCGGGTCGCGCTGGTGACCAGTCCCGCGGGCGCGGCGGTCCGCGATATGATCCGCATTTTTGGGCGGCGTTTCCCGCTCTGTGAGATCCTCGTCGCTCCCGTGCGCGTGCAGGGGGAGGAAGCCCCGGAGGAAATTGCCAGGGCGATCCGCTATGTGAGCCGCCACGCGCTGGCCGACGTGATGATCGTCGGGCGGGGCGGCGGTTCGCTGGAGGACCTGTGGGCCTTCAACGACGAGCGTGTGGCGCGCGCCATTTTTGCCTCAAGCGTCCCTGTCGTTTCCGCCGTGGGGCATGAGCCGGACGTGCTGATCAGCGACTTCGCCGCCGATGCGCGGGCCTCTACGCCGTCGCACGCCGCCGAGCTGGTTTCGCCGGACGCCGCCGATTTGCTGGCGCGCGTGGCGCAGTCCGCCGCCCGCCTGACCTTCGCGCAGAAACGGCGTCTTGAGACCTTGGCGCGGGCGCTGGAGCGCCGCCGGGGCGCGCTGAAGACGCCGGAGCGGCTTTTGCGGGACAAGCTCCAGCGCCTGGACTCCGCGCGGGCCCGGCTGGATGCGCTGGCGGAACGGGCTTTGCGCGACGCCGCCCGCGCCGCGGCCCTGCGGGCGGCCCGGTTGGACGCGCTGAGCCCGCTGAAGGTGCTGGGCCGCGGATACGCCATTGCCTATACGGAGGCGGGCGCCGCTCTGAAGGACGCGGGAACGCTCTCCGCCGGGGATACGCTGACCATCCGCCCCGAAAAGGGCCGGGCGGTATGTCAGGTCATAACGGCCGAATGATCCTCTGTCACGGCCGATGGGAAAGGACGACATGATGAGCGAGAAAAAAACCAAAAAAACCGGATATTCCTTTGAGGAGGATATCGAACGTCTGGACGAGATCGTATCCGCCCTGGAGCGGGGAGAGGCGCCGCTGGAGGAGTCCCTGAAGCTCTATGAGGAGGGCGCGCGTCTGGCGGTCCGCTGTGAGACGGCGCTGAAGCAGGCCGAGCAGCGGGTCCTGAAGCTGGCCAAGACCCCGGAGGGGACGATAGAAGCCGTGAAAATGGAGGTAAGCGACAGTGAGGCATGAGGATCGGTTAGACCAATACGTCAGGAGTGTCGACGAGGCGCTGGAAACGTATATCCCGGCGGTCCCGATGCTGCCGCAGGCGCGCCTGATCGAGGCGATGCAATACAGCCTGTTTGCGGGCGGTAAGCGCATCCGGCCGGTTATCCTGCTGGAGTTTTGCCGCGTCAGCGGAGGCGATTGGGAAACAGCCCTGCCGTTTGCGTGCGCGCTGGAGATGATCCACACCTACTCGCTGATCCATGATGATCTGCCTTGTATGGACGATGACACGATGCGGCGCGGCCGCCCCTGCAGCCACGTGATGTTCGGCGAGGCGACGGCCCTGCTGGCCGGCGACGCGCTGCTCACGGCGGCGTTTGAGACGATGCTGGACCCGGGCGTCAGCCCGTCGCTGGACCCGGACCGGGTGCGGCGGGCGGCGCATGTCATCGCGGCCGGCGCGGGCGCCTACGGGATGGCCGGCGGCCAGCAGCTGGATATTGAGGGCGGGAAGCCCGGGGCGGACCCCCTGAACGAGGCTATCGGCGTTCATTCGCTGAAAACCGGCGCGATGATGGCCGCCGCCGCCCAGGCCGGCTGTATCTTGGGCGGCGCGACGGAGACGCAGTGCGCGCACGCGGTCAGCTTTGCCAAGGCGCTGGGCATAGCCTTCCAGATCAGGGACGACATTCTGGATGTGGAGGGCGATTCGGACGAGCTGGGGAAAACCGCCGGCAAGGACGCCGCCCAGGGCAAGCTCACGTTTGTACCGTTGAAGGGCATGGAGGAGTGCAAGGCTCTGGTGGCCTCCATGACCTCCGGCGCGATCGGGTTTTTGCCGGCGTTCGCCGGGGACGCGGCCGCCGGCGAGATCAGCTTCCTGACGTGGCTGGCCAACGAAATGATGAACCGAAGCCTATGAGAAATGTAGTGGATTATCTGACGGGCAACCGGATCCTCAACGTGTCGATCATCGCCTTTGTGCTGGCGCAGACGCTGAAGGTGCTGATTAGTCTGGTTCAGAACCGGAAGTTCGACATGTCGCGCTTATTTGGCTCCGGCGGTATGCCCAGCTCGCACTCGGCGACGGTGTGCGCGCTGACGGTCTCGGTCGGGCGCGTTTCTGGGACGCATACGGCCCAGTTTGCCATCAGCGCGGTGCTGGCCATCATCGTGATGTACGACGCGCTGAACGTGCGCCGCCAGGCGGGCCAGCACGCGAAGATTCTCAATTACATCATCGAAAACTGGCACGATATGTCGCCGGACCTGTTTCAGCGCAAGCTGAAGGAGCTGCTCGGGCATACGCCGCTGCAAGTCGTGTGCGGCGCGATACTGGGGATTGCATTGGGGTTCCTGATGTGATATAATCGGGCGAGAGGCACGGTATCCTAGTCGGGCCGCGGGTTCCCAGGACGGGCCTAAAAATCCGTTAAAGGGCATATCGATGAAGTCTCTGGTGTTTGCTTTTTACGCCCAGTTTGGGGTGAATGCTGGGGGTTAAGGCTTGGGGGCGAGACGCAATGGCATGTGTCTGCCGACCCTCTTGCCGCGGAGACCTGATCTTGTGGGCGGACCTGCCGTCTACGAATCAGGGTTAAACCTGCAATGCGGTGCGTTTAGCGCTGTGTGCAGTGTAGCCTGCCTTGCGTGGGCTTTGCGGAGATGGGATCACGCACGCCGGCCATGGCCATGGCCGGAAGGCTATTGCCCGTTGAAACACTGTCTGCAAAAGAGGCTAAAGAACCTGCTCGAGCCTGCCGTGGAAAGCACCTAGGCCGTTTCACGCGTTGGCGGCGTCTGTCCGCCCCGGGGCGGCGTGATTGCGCGCAGTGGATTACAGTGCGGACTAAGTGGCAATTCGGCAGCGCCGCGGGAGCCGTTTGCGGCGTCCCGATCAGGCAACACGGCGAAGCGTCCTTCAATGGGAAACCGCCCCGTCGGCGACGAGGGGCAGGGCGCGGGGAAAACCGGCCGAACCTATGCCGTAAAATTTACGCTGTGCGCAGCCTCTCCCCCGAAGCGCAAAGCCCGCGCGGGGACGGCGCTGGACAGTGCCGGTCCGCCGGCGGAAGGAGTGAACTCACCCTTGCCCAGCGACCCTCCGATTGAGCCGAAGGATTATCTGGCAGCCACGGAACGGCGTCAGCGGCAAAGACGGCTTGCCTCCCTGCGGTGGGTCGTCCGCATCGTGGGCTGGACGTTTGTCATTTCCATAATCCTCTCGCTGGTGTCCGGCTCGCTGATTCCGCGCATGAATA
>WRLJ01000119.1 GCA_009777685.1 Oscillospiraceae bacterium
CATCGCGCCGGTTTCCATTACGCATTGCGCGGGGCAAACCCGGCGCGCCGGGGGCGTCGCGCCCTACGGCGTGTGCGGGTGGGCGAACACGGCGCGATGTGGGCATCGCGCCCTACGCAAGGTTTATGCGGAAACCCCTGTTTTCGTCATTGCGGGCTTGACCCGCAATCCCCCAGATTCACGATCTCCCCGGGAGATTGCGGGGCAAGCCCGCAATGACGGTGGTAGGGGTGACCGTCCCCGGCGCGATGTAGGCGTCGCGCCCTACGGCGGGGCGGAGTCCGGTGAAACCGCTCAAAACACATCAAAACAGTATTGAATGGCTGAATAACCCGAGGGCCGCCATCCGGCGGCCCTCGGGTCAGTCTGTCAAAAAAAGTAGTTTTTGGGCGGTGCGGCATGGATAACCTATGCCTTTTCGCCGGCCTCGGCCGCCGCGAGATCAAATCCGGGAGGGAGGAGTACAAAGTCGCCGGCGCCGTGAACGCAGGAGCCGTCATGCTCGTGGTCGAAGGAGTATATGCGTGACGGGTCAATACGGTCAAAGGTGTAGTCCACAGGTTCGTAAGAGAGAAGAACAAAGTCGCCGGCGCCGTGGACGCAGGAGCCGTCATGTTCGTGGTCGGGGAAATATATGCGTGACGGGTCAATCTGGCGGTCAAACGTGCCGCCGGCTTGCGGGGACTCCGCGGTCATGGCCTCATGATCAGCGGCTATGACCGAATGCGCGGCTAAAACAAACAGAACCGCAAGCAACAGGGAAACAAAGCGCTTTTTCATAATGAGTACCTCCGTTCAAAATTTTTTTCCAGACACGCTGTTTTTTGAATTGAATTCTAATCCTCAGTATCCATATCGTACATCCTCTAAAATGAAATGTCAACCATTTTTTATGAGGTTTTTTCCAAATTCCTCATCATGGTTTAACCTTCACATGGCGCGTGTCTTCTTCGCCGCGTGTCTGTTCTACTGAAAACAAACCCTGAAAAACCGAAGGGAGACGGCTCAAAACGGGATATGTTTTAATATTCCCTTGACAGGAGGGGGTGCGGCCTGTACAATGAAACACTAACAATCAGCGGAAAGCGGGGCAGACCTCTATGGAAAGAAACGCGGTTTCAAAAGTCAGCCGTATGGCGGGCATCGCCATTTTTATGTCGATTGTCGTTGTGCTTACGATTGTCGCCACCTTTGTCAAGATCGGGTCCTTCCCGATTACGCTGACGCTTGTGCCGATTGTCGTCGGCGCGGCGCTGTACGGGCCGAGGGCCGGCGCGATCCTCGGCGCGACGTTCGGCGTGGTCGTGCTGATTTTCTGCATCAGCGGCGCGGACCCCGGAGGCGCTGTCCTGTGGACGCTCAATCCGGCGCTGACGGCGGTTCTTTGTCTGCTGAAGGGCGCTCTGGCGGGCTTGGCCGCCGGGGGCGTCTATGCGGTCTTTTCAAAGAAGAACCGGTACCTCGGAGTGGCTCTGGCCGCCGTCGTATCCCCGGTGGTGAACACGGGCGTCTTCCTGGCGGCGATGGTGGTGTTTTTTCGCGGCACCCTCACGGCCTGGGCGGATGGCGCGTCTCTCGTATACTTCGCGTTCGTCGGGCTGGCGGGCGTCAATTTCCTGATTGAGCTGGGGATCAATATCGTCCTCAGCCCGGCGGTCACACGCATCCTCAAAGCCGCGAAGAGAGCCTGAGCGCGCGGTTACCTCGTTCCGAAAATCCGATCCCCCGCGTCGCCCAGTCCCGGTACGATATAGGCGTTTTCGTCCAGCTCCGGGTCTATGGCGCAGACGTATACATTTACGTCGGGGTGATCGGATTGCATTTTGTCCAGCCCCGGCGGCGAGCCGAGAATGCACAGCAGACGGATGGAGCGCGCGCCGAAATTCTTCAGAACCTGCGCGGCGGCGGACGCGGTTCCGCCCGTCGCCAGCATCGGATCGAGGAGGATGCAGTCCCGCTCGGCAATATCCGGCGGCACCTTGCAGTAATACTCCACCGGCAGCAGCGTGCCGGGGTCGCGGTACAGGCCGATGTGCGCGACCTTCGCGGCGGGGATCAGACGCAGCAGGGCGTTCACCATCCCGAGGCCGGCGCGCATAACCGGCACGATCACCGGCTTTTTGCCGGCGATGATACGGCCCCGGGCCGGGGCGACCGGCGTCTCGACGCCGACCTCCTCAAGGGGCAGGTCGCGCGTCGTCTCATAGCACATCAGCATGGCGATCTCGCCCACGACCTTGCGGAATTCCTTAACGCCGGTGTCTCTGTCCCGCAGTATGGTCAGCTTGTGCTGGATTAACGGATGGTCGATGATGGTGATCGGCATCGGGAGGTCAGCCCTTTCTTACATTATGCCCCCGGTTCCCTGGCCAGCTGTTCCCGCCGGACCCGTTCCGCCTGCGGAAGCCGCAGGTAGCAAAGCCGGTCCGCGGGGCGGGTGTGTCCGGCCTCCGCGCAGAGCATGACGCCGCGGGCGCGGATGTGCCGCCATTCGGGGTACAGGATGTCCTTGTCTTTATGATAGCACGCTTCCGCCCCGTCTCCCACATAGATCACCGGCCGGTCCGCGTGTTTCCGCGCCACGTCCTCCGCCGGAGCCGCGTGGTCCTCGCACAGCCGCGTCAGCCCGCCTCCGGACACACAAAACGAGGCCGTATAGACCTGCCCGCGCCGCGCGTCCTGCACGGCGCAGATCAGCGCGCCCTCGCCGCCGCGCGCCGCGTTCCACGCCGCCGCCTCCAGCGAAGAGACGCCGGCGCACTCGCATTGCGCCGCCAGCGCAAACCCCAGCGCCGTCGATACGCCGATGCGCAAGCCCGTAAACGAACCCGGCCCGTTGGTCACCGCCACGCGGGCGACGTCCTTCGCGCTCACGCGCGCGGCGGTAAACAGATGCTCCAGCATCAGCCCCAGCGTTTGGGAGTGCGTCAGCCCCGCGCATAGAAAGCATTCCGCCAGCGGCTCCGTGCCGCGGTACAGCCCCGCCGCCGCGCTTTGGGAGGACGTGTCCGCCGCCAGCGTGAGAGGGGGCGTTTTTTCCGCGCCTCTTCCGTTATCTGTCAATCGTTATCCACCTGCCGTCCTCCGCCTCCGCGCGGATGGTCACGCGCACCCCGTCCTCTGGGAGCGGCTCGATGATTTGCGCCCATTCCACGGCGCAAATCCCGCCGCGCGCGGCGTAGTCCTCCCAGCCGATGTCCGCTAGGCTGTCTGCGGCGACCGTCCCCCGCGCTCCGGCCAGCCGGTACACGTCGAAATGGAACAGCGGCACACGCCCGCCGCCGTATTCGTGGACCAGCGTATACGTCGGGCTGGTTACCGGTCCCGCGGCGGACGTTCCTCCGGCGCAGCCCAGCCCGCGCGCCAGCCCGCGGACGAACGCGGTTTTGCCCGCCCCGAGCCCGCCCAGCAGCCAGACGGTATCCCCGGCGCGGAGGTCCCGCGCCAGCTCCCGGCCGAGGGCTTCGGTTGTCTGCTCGCTGTCTGACCAATAGCGCATGGCCGTCACCGTTTTGCCGTCCGCCCGATTCGTCTCCTCGGGGCGGTTACGGCCTTCCCTTGACGTTTTCGATCAATCCCTTCAGCGCGTCCTCCATGTCGGGACGGCCGATTTCCTGCAAGCTGTACTCCACGCGCGTCGCGGGCTTGCCGATCTGAATGACCCGCCCCAAATCAATGGGCGTGGCGATAACCACCGAGTCGCAGTCGGTGCGCTCAATGGTCGCGGTCAGGTCGCGGATCTGCTCCTCGCCGTACCCCATAGCCGGCAGCAGCTTGCCGATATTGGGGTATATGCGGTAGGTTTCGGCCAGCCGGCCCACCGCGTAGGGCCTCGGGTCGACGATCTCCGCCGCGCCGAAGCGTCTGGCGGCCACGACGCCGGCCCCGATTTTCATCTCGCCGTGGGTGAGGGTCGGGCCGTCCTCGATGACCAGCACCCGCTTGCCGCGGATGACCTCCGGCCGCTCCACGCTGATGGTCGAGGCGGCGTCCACCACCACGGCCCCGGGATTCACCCGCTCGATGTTCTCCCGGACCGTCAGGATGTTGTCAAAATCGGCGCTGTCGATCTTGTTGATGACCACAACGTCCGCCATGCGCAGCGTGACCTCGCCCGGATAGTAGGCCAGCTCGTGGCCCGGCCTGTGCGGGTCGGTCACGGTGACTGTCAAATCGGGCGCGTAGAAGGGGAAATCGTTGTTGCCGCCGTCCCACAGGATCACGTCGCAGCCGTCCGGGTCGTTTTCCGCCGCGCGCAGAATGGCCTCGTAGTCCACGCCCGCGTAGATGACGTTGCCGCGCGCGATATGCGGCTCGTACTCCTCCATCTCCTCGATGGTGCAGCGATGCTTTTGCAGGTCCCCGATGGCGGCGAAGCGCTGCACCCGCTGCGCCTCCAGATCGCCGTAGGGCATCGGGTGACGGACGGCGATGACCTTCAAGCCGTGCCCCATCAAAATCTCCACGATGCGGCGCGAGGTCTGGCTCTTGCCGCAGCCTGTCCGCGCCGCCCCGACCGCGATGACGGGCTTTGTGCTTTTGAGCATCGTGCGGTTCAGCCCCAGCATGGTGAAGTCCGCCCCGGCGGCGTTGACCTGGGCGCCGACCCGCATGACCTCCGTGTAGGGAACGTCGCTGTAGGAAAAGACGCACTCGTCGGCGCGCAAATCCCGGATCAGCCGTTCCAGTTCATCCTGGGCATAAATGGGGATTCCGTCGGGGTACAGCTCCCCGGCCAGCGCGGCGGGGTACTTGCGGCCCGCGATGTCGGGAATCTGCGCGGCGGTGAACGCCGCCACCTCATAGGCCGGATCGTCGCGGTAGACGGTGTTGAAATTGTGGAAATCCCGTCCTGCCGCGCCGATGATGATGATTTTCCGCCGGGTCATGGTGCATCGTCCTTTCAATTCAATGGAATGTTTTTGGGGAAATCTCAATGCTTCTATTGTATGGCACGCGGCGCGTTTGTCAAGATGCTTTCCCTAATAATCCAGCCAGGTCATCCTCGGATGGCGCTTTACGCTGCTGATCATACCCATGGCCGCGTACATGACGACGTTCGACGAGCCGCCATAGCTGATGAAGGGCAGAGGGATTCCAATCACGGGGGTCACCCCGGCGCACATGAGGGCATTTTCAAAAACCTGAAAGATCATCATCCCCGCCACGCCGAAGCAGACCAGCGCGCCCAGGCCGTTGCGCGCCCGCCGCGCGATCAGCAGAACGCGGACGGTGATGCCCGTCAGCAGAAGCAGCAGCGCCGCACAGCCCAGCAGGCCCAGTTCCTCGCCGCAGGCGGCGAAAATAAAGTCGGTGTGGAGGCCGGGGAAATTTCCCCGCTGGGTATAGATGCCGTTATACAGCCCCTGACCGGTCAGCCCCCCGCCGCTGAGGGTGCGCATACTGAGCAGGGTGTGCCAGCCGCTGCCCTCCGGGTCCATCATGGGGTTGAGGATGATCAAAATCCGGCTGCGCCGGGAGTCGGAGAGGAGGGACCAGACAACGGGCACGATCGCGGCCCCTGCCGCCGCCGCCACCGCAAACCACACGGCCTTCACCCCCGCGCCGAACATCATCGCCAGCAGGATCGCCACATAAATCAACGCCACGCCCAGATCGTCCGAAAGGGTCATGATCAGGCCCATCATAAAAACCGTGTGGACAAAATACCCCGCCACAGGCAGAATCCCGCTCACATTCTCGCGGAAGCGGTACATCTGCACAGCCATCAGAAGGATAAAGCCGGCCTTGGCGACCTCCGGCGCGCCGATGTTGAACGGCAGGCCGGGGATGATCAGCCAGCTGGTGTTGCCGCCGACCCTCGCGCCGAACGGAATCAGCAGCAGCATGACCCCTATGTTGAAGCCCAGAATCCAC
>WRLJ01000120.1 GCA_009777685.1 Oscillospiraceae bacterium
CGGGCGGCCCTGCGCGCCCGGCGCCAGACTGCCGGAGGGCGGCGTTTTGACGGTCTACGGAACGGCGGAGAGCAGCGGGCGGCAGAGGGCTTTCTCCGCCCAGGGCGCCGCGCTGCGCCCGGAGGATATCGTGTACGAGGATGAACACCTGCTGCTGCTGTGGAAGCCGGCGGGTCTCCTCTCCCAGCCGGACGCGGGAAGCGATTCGCTGGAAAGCCGCGCGCGGCGGTATCTGGCCGGAAGCGGGCAGTGGGACCCCGAACGGGAAGGCCAATTCGCGCCCTCGCTGTGCCACCGTCTGGACCGCGGCACGGAAGGGCTGGTGATGGCGGCGAAAAACGCGGAGGCGCTGCGCCTGCTGACGGAAAAACTGCGGACCCGCGAGATTCAAAAGACCTATCAATGCGTGGTGCGCGGCCGGCCGGAGCCGGAGAGCGGCCTTTGGGAGGATTTTTTGTTCAAGGACGCCAAGAAGGGCCGCGTTTACGCGCAAAAAGCCTCACAGCCGGGGGCGAAGTACGCGGCGCTGCGCTACCGGACTTTGGAAACCCGCCCGGAGCTGTCCTGGATGGAGGTCGAGCTGCTGACCGGCCGCACGCACCAGATCCGCGTCCAGTTCGCCTCGCGCGGCTGGCCGCTTCTCGGCGACGGGCGGTACGGCTCCGCGCCGCCGGGCGGGCCGAAGCTGCCGTACCACGCGCTCTGCGCCACGCGCCTGGCGTTTGCCTTCCAAACCCCGGCGGGGATATTGGAGCCGTTGAGAGGACGGATATTTGAGCGGAAAAAAACATTTGACTTTTTGTATTGACTTTTGGGGTTGTAGGGGTTACATTAGATTCACTGTCCCGATCAGGAAAATCACGGCAGACGCGGCGCGTTTGCCGCGGAGGGAGGGCGATCCATGTCCAAGGAGCTCATTCGTCTGGCTGACTGCTCGATGGCATTTGACGGTGAGACTGTGCTGAACAGTATCAATTTGGGAATTAAAGACAGAGAATTCCTCACACTGCTTGGGCCCAGCGGGTGCGGCAAGACGACCACGCTGCGGATCATCGGCGGTTTCGAGACGCCTACGTCCGGAGACGTCTTTTTTGACGGTGTGAGGATTAACGGTGTGCCGCCATATAAGAGGAAAGTCAACACGGTCTTTCAGAAATACGCGCTCTTCCCCCACCTCAACGTCTATGAGAACATCGCCTTCGGCCTGCGCATCCCCAGACCCGATCCGTCCGATACCGCGATGCGGCCGGCGAAGATTTCTCTCGGCGAGAAGGACATCGCGCGCAGGGTCCACGAGAGCCTGGAGCTGGTCGGCCTGCGCGGGTATGAGAAGCGGCGCGTGCATCAGCTGTCCGGCGGGCAGCAGCAGCGCGTGGCCATCGCCCGCGCCGTCGTCAACCGCCCGCAGGTTCTGCTCCTTGACGAGCCGCTGGGCGCGCTGGACCTGAAGCTCCGCAAGGAAATGCAGCAGGAGCTGAAAACGATCCAGCAGCAGGTCGGCATCACCTTTGTCTATGTGACCCACGATCAGGAAGAGGCGCTGACCATGAGCGACACGGTGGTGGTCATGAACCACGGCAGCATCCAGCAGATCGGCTCCCCCGTGGATATCTACAACGAACCGGTCAACGCCTTCGTCGCGGATTTCATCGGCGAGAGCAACATCCTCACGGGGGTCATGCACCGCGACTATCTCGTGGAGTTCTCCGGCCGGCAGTGGGAGTGCGTGGATACCGGCTTTGACCCCAACCAGCCGGTGGACGTGGTCATCCGCCCCGAGGACGTCACGGTCACGCGCGACATCGCCGCCGCGCCCCTGACGGGCGTCGTGGCCTCCACGACCTTCAAGGGCGTGCATTATGAAATGATCATCGAGTGCGGGGACGAGCGGTGGATGGTGCATTCCACCCACGCCCAGCCGCCCGGCGAGACGGTGGGCCTGTCGCTGGAGCCCGTGGATATACACATCATGGACAAACCCGAGGAATTCGACAATCCGGAATCCGCCGCCCGCGTCAGCGATACGGCGGACGAGGACTTTGACGCGTGAGCCGGCGGCTGGCGCTCCCCTACGCCTTCTGGATGGCGCTGTTTGTCGTCGCGCCTCTCGTGATCGTGCTGTTTTACGCGCTGACGACGGAGGCGGGCGGCTTTGGCCTTGAAAACTTTATCAAGCTCCAGGTGTATGTGCCGGTGTTCCTGCGCTCGCTGTGGCTGGCCTTCATCGCCACGGTGCTGTGCCTGCTGATCGGGTATCCCGCCGCGTACATTCTCTCGCGGGAGACCCCGTCCGTCCAGAACTCGGCGATTTTGCTGATGATGCTGCCGATGTGGATGAACTTCCTGCTTCGGACCTACGCATGGATGTCCATTTTGGAGGATCAGGGGCTGATCAACAATCTCCTGCGCTCCCTGCGCCTGCCGGCGCTGAATATGATCAACACGCAGGGCGCGGTCGTTCTCGGCATGGTGTATAATTATCTGCCCTTTATGATTCTTCCCATTTTTACCATCATTCAAAAAATCCCTCCCTCTATGACCGAGGCGGCGCAGGATTTGGGCGCGAATTCCCGCCGCGTGTTCCGCCGCGTCGTATTCCCGCTGAGCCTTCCCGGGGTCTTGAGCGGCGTGACGATGGTCTTTGTCCCCAGCGTATCGACCTTCGTCATCTCCAAGCTGCTGGGCGGCGGAAAACAGCTCCTGCTGGGCGACTTGATCGAGATGCAGTTTCTGGGCGGGGCGTACAACCTCCACCTGGGCAGCATGATCTCCATCGTGATGATGCTGATTGTGCTGGCCGGCATCCAGATTATGAACCGTTTCGGCTCCCGCGAGGAGGTGGCTCTGCCTTGATGACGCTCACCAAAAACCGGAACCGCCGCGTCTCCGGCGCGCCCCGCCCCGCGCGGCTGGGGCGGCTGTTCACCGGGCTGATTTTCGTCTTCCTGTACGCGCCCATCTTTGTTATGATCGTGTTTTCCTTCAACGACGCCAAGAGCCGCACGCTCTGGTCCGGCTTCACCACACGCTGGTACGCCGAGCTGCTGGAGGACACCACGATCCTCAACTCGCTGTACACGACGCTGAGCGTGGCGGTTCTGTCGGCCCTGATCGCCACAGTCGTCGGGACCGCGGCCGCCATCGGCATCCACGTCATGCGCGGGCCGCGGCGGACGGTGATGCTGAACCTGAACAACATCCCCGTCGTCAGCCCCGACATCATCACCGGCGTATCCCTGCGGATGCTCTTTGTGGCCCTTCTCGGGTTTCTGGCGATTTTCGGGCTGAATTTCCGGCTGGGGTTCGGCACGCTGCTACTCTCGCACATCACCTTTTGCATCCCGTATGTAATCCTGTCCGTGCTGCCCAAGCTGAGCCAGATGGGCAAGCATATCTACGAGGCCGCCCTCGATCTGGGCGCGACGCCGCGGCGCGCGCTGGGCCGGGTCGTTTTGCCGGAAATCCTGCCGGGCGTGATCAGCGGGGCGCTGATTTCGTTTACGCTGTCCATCGACGACTTCCTGATTTCCTACTTCACCGCGGGCAATACCTCGCAGACGCTGCCCATGGTCGTCTACGCCATGACGCGCAAGCGTCTCAGCCCGAAAATCAACGCCCTCAGCACCCTGATGTTCGTCTCGGTTCTGGCACTGCTGATTTTGATCAACGTCTTTCAGGCCAGACAGGACAAAAAACGGCGTCAGGGAGACACCGCCAAAACACGGCTCTAGCCGTTTTTGGATATCTCAAAACAAGAAAGGATCTGAGACGGAACAATGAAAAAAACCGCTATCGCCGTCACCGCCGCCCTGCTGCTGGCCGCGGCCCTGCCCGGCTGCGCCTCCCTCGGAGGGAGCGTCTCCCCCGGAGGGAGCGTCTCCCCCGGAGAGCAGACGCCCCTGATGGGCCTGGAGGCCTATCTGGACGCCTACCCCAACATCCAGGACGGCCCGCTCTACGGGACCTCCATCAACGTCAACAACTGGGGCGAGTATCTGGATGAGAGCCTGAACCGCGACTTCCGGGAGCTTACCGGCGTCACGGTCAACTACGGCTTCTTTGAAACCAACGAAAAGCTCTATTCGTCCATCCGGACGGGCGGCTCGAGCTATGATGTCATCTTCCCGTCGGACTATATGATCGGCCTGCTGATTGAAGAAAATTTACTGCTGCCCATCGACACGGACCTTCTGGGCAACTATCCATATATCATGGACGACTATAAAAACACGGACTACGACCCCGGCAACCGGTATTCCGTCCCCTATATGTCCGGCACGGTCGGGCTGATTTACAACAAGGCCTACGTCACGGAGCCTGTGGACAGCTGGGCGCTCCTGTTCGACCCGCAATACAGGGGCCAGATTCTGATGTTCGACAACCCCCGCGACGCGGCCGGCATCGCCCTGAAGATGCTGGGCAAATCCTTCAACACCACCGACGAGGACGATATACGCGCCGCCTTCGACCTGCTGGCGGGGCAAAAGCCCATCGTGCAGGCGTATGTCATGGATCAGATTTATGACAAGCTCGAAAGCGGAGAGGCCCTGATCGGCCCCTACTACGCCGGCGACGCCATCATCATGATGGAGGAGAACGAGGACCTTGTCTTCGTGCATCCGCGGGAAGGCATGAACATGTTTATCGACGCGCTGTGCATCCCCGCCAGCTCCGAAAATACGGCGGGGGCGTACCTGTATATCGATTTTATGTGCTCCACCGAAGCGGGGCTGCGCAACCTCGAGGTCACGGGCTATACAACGCCCCTCCAAAACGTCTTCGACGAGCTGGACGACGAGGTCCGGGAGGACCCGCTCATGTATCCGCCCGACGAGGTGATGGCGCGCGGCGAGGTGTTCTTAAATCTGCCCGAAAGCACGCGGGCCTTATATAACGACCTGTGGAGTAAACTGCTGTCTGAATAGGCGGCATAACCGGGAGGCGGGAGCATGGAGGACAAGTACACCGCGACGGACACCGTATACACGGTGGCGCTGGAATCCCTGATCCGGGAGTTCAATCTGGAGGTTCTGTACGCGCCGGACAACATCTCCGATATTCTGGTGCAAACGGACGACGTCAACCGTCCGGGCTTACAGCTGGCGGGGTTTTTTGACTATTTCGATCCCAACCGGCTGCAAATCATCGGAAAGGTGGAAACGACGTATCTGGACGGCCTGGACTCCGCCCGTCGTCTGGATATCTTCGACCAGCTGATGCGCACGAAAATCCCCGCGCTGATTGTTTCGCGCGGCATCGAGCCGCACCCTGAGTGCCTGGAAACGGCCCGCAGGCACGGTATTCCCCTGCTGGGCACGCAGGAATCGACCTCATACGCGATGAGCGCTCTGATCGCCTCGCTGAAGGTTTCTCTCGCGCCGCGCATCACGCGCCACGGGGTTCTGTGCGAGGTCTACGGCGAGGGCGTTCTGCTGCTGGGCGACAGCGGCGTGGGCAAGAGCGAGACGGCCATCGAGCTGGTCAAGCGCGGTCACCGCCTGATCGCCGACGACGCGGTGGAGATCAAGCGCGTCTCCGCCAAAAGCCTGGTCGGCAGCGCGCCGGAGTTGATCCGGCATTACATTGAGCTGCGCGGCATCGGCGTGGTGGATGTGCGCCGTATCTTTGGTATGGGCGCCATTAAGCAGACGGAAAAGGTGGATTTAATCATCAATTTGGAGCCGTGGAACGACCATACCCTCTATGACCGCCTGGGTCTGGACGAAATGACCACCACCCTGCTCGACGTGGAGATCCCGTCGCTGACCGTGCCGGTCAAGCCGGGACGCAATCTCGCCGTGATCATTGAGGTGGCGGCAATGAACAACCGCCACAAGAAAATGGGCTATAACGCCGCAAGGGAAC
>WRLJ01000121.1 GCA_009777685.1 Oscillospiraceae bacterium
TGTACGCCCCCAGGGGGGGGGGGGCGGAGGCGAGAGGGGGCGGGAGGGGGGTGAACTTGGGCGGGTCACACCCCTCCCCCGGCGCGCAAAATGGGGGCCACGGCGCGCCGAGGTCGTCGCGCCCTATGCGTGGCCTGTGCGGGAACTTTGTCAATCCTCAGTCGGCTTCGCCGACAGCTCCTTTGGCAAAGGAGCCTTGCGGGGACATCGCGTGTGAAAACATTGGGAACGGAGGATTGAGAAACGCGCGGCTGTGTAGTATACTGGGAAGAAGAGACCTTACGGGACGGCTGACCGGATTGACAAGGAGGAGCAGCGATGGAAAAGCAAACGGGCAATTTTCAGGAAGGCATCCATACGCCGGATTTTTGGGAGCGCTACAGGGAGCGGCTGCTTCCCGCCGCCGTCATCGCGGACCGCTTCCGCGAAACGGAGAGCCTGGACGGGGTGTGGCGCTATGGAATCGACCAGTACGATTCCTGCCTGCGCAACCGGTGGTTTGAGGAACGGGAAACCGACGGGGACGGGCGCGCGCTGCCGCTGGATTACAGCTTTGACCACTGGGACACGATCCGCGTCCCGTCGTGCTGGAACCTGCACAGCGAAAAGCTGTTCCTGTACGAGGGCAGCGTCGTATACACCCGCAAGTTTTCCTACCGGAGCCGCGGCGAGCAGCGGGTGTTCCTCAAGTTCGGGGGCGCGAACTACCGCGCGGCGGTGTTCGTGAACCAATCCTACCTGGGCCTTCACCAGGGCGGCTCGACGCCGTTTTATGTCGAGGTCACCGGCCTTCTGCAAGCGGAAAACCGCCTGCTGGTCGTCGTCAATAACACCCGCCGGCGCGGCGGTGTCCCCGCCGATAACACCGACTGGTTCAACTACGGCGGCCTCTACCGCGGCGTAGAGCTGATCCGCCTGCCGGGGGCGTTCATCCGCTCCTTTTCCGCCGGGCTTGAACCGGACGGGCGGTTTAACCGTATCTATGCCCGCGTCGGCATCGACGGCGCGCGGGACGGCGTTGCGATACTCAAGATTCCTGAGCTGGGGCTTGCCGCCGAAATCCGCGTCAAGGACGGGCAGGGCGCCGTTTCCCTGCCGGCCGCCCCGGAACTGTGGAGCCCCGGCCATCCGAAGCTGTATGACGTTTCCGTGGAATTCGGCTCTGACAAGCTGACAGAGCGGATCGGGTTCCGCGAGATACGGGCCGAAGGACGCGAGATTCTGCTCAACGGGAAAAGCATCTTCCTGAAAGGCGTCTGCGCCCATGAGGAAAGTGTGACCAACGGGAAATCCGTCACGGAGGAGGAGATACGGGAGAATTACGCCCTGGCCAAAGAAATGAACTGCAACTTCATGCGCCTGGCGCACTATCCCCATTCGGAGGCCGCCGCCCGTATCGCCGACGAGGCCGGGATTCTCCTGTGGGCGGAGATTCCCGTTTACTGGGCCATCGAGTTTGACGACCCGGCCGTCTACGCCGACGCGGAAAACCAGCTGACCGCCCTGATCGCCCGCGACATCAACCGCGCCTCCGTGATTCTCTGGTCGGTGGGCAACGAAAACGCGGATACGGACGCCCGCCTGGCCTTTATGGGCGCGCTGGCGGACAAGGCGCGCGCGCTGGACGGCACGAGGCTGATCTCGGCGGCCTGCCTCGTGGACCATGAAAAGCTGGAAATCACCGACCGTCTGGCGGAGAAAATCGATGTGATCGGCATCAATGAGTATTACGGCTGGTATGACCCCGATTTTTCCAAGCTGCCCCGGATGTTCGCCAACAGCCAGCCGCAAAAGCCCGTCATCATCAGCGAGTTCGGCGCGGACGCCAAAGCCGGCCACCACGGCCCGCGCGAGGAGATGTACTCGGAGGAGTTTCAGCTCGCCGTCTATGAAAAGCAGCTGGAAACGCTGTCGGCCATCGACTATGTCAAAGGGATCAGCCCGTGGATTTTCTTTGATTTCCGCTGTCCGCGCAGACTGCACTTCATGCAGAACCATTACAACCTCAAGGGGCTGCTGTCGGCGGACAAGCAGCACCGGAAGCTGGCGTTTTACGCGATGCAGCGGTTTTACGGGCGGGATTAATCGGATGTATCTGTACGAAACGCATCTGCATACCGCGCCGGTCAGCGCCTGCGCCGCCGGCTCGCCCGCCGCGCAGGTGCGCGCTTACAAAGCCGCCGGATACGCGGGCATCATCGTCACGGACCATTTTTTCAATGGGAATTCGGGCTGTCCGTCCGATTGGCCGTGGGATAAAAAGCTGGAGTTTTTCACCTCGGGCTACCGGCAGGCGGAACGGGAAGGCCGCCTGTGCGGGCTGGATGTGTTTTTCGGGCTGGAGTATTGTATCCGCGGAACGGAATTTCTGACCTATGGCCTGTCCCCTGAGTTTCTGGCGGCGCATCCCGGCATGGATACGCTGACCGCGGCGCAGTACAGCGCGCTGGTGCGGGACGGCGGGGGCTATCTCGCCCAGGCGCATCCGTACCGGAAGGACTGGTGGATCGCCTCCCCGTTTCCGGTCGATCCCGGGCTGATCGACGGCGTTGAGGTCTATAACGCCTCGATGCCGGACGCGGTCAACGCGAAGGCGCGCGAATTTGCCCGCCTGCACGGTCTTCCGGCGCAGGCGGGCAGTGATTCCCATTCCATCGGGCTGCCGTTTATGAGCGGGATCGGGCTTGCCCGAAGGGCGGAGAGCATCGGGGAGATCATAGACGCCCTGAAAGCAAAGCGGGCGAAGCTGATTGTGCCGGAAGGCGCGGAATGCCCGCCTATCCTTTGACCGCGCCGCCGGTGATTCCCTCGACGTAGTTTTTCTGCATGACCATGAACAGGCCGGCGATGGGGATGGAGACCAGCACGGCCCCGGCGCAGAACGCGGTCCACCACCGGAACACGTTCTCCCGCTCCAGCATCCGGAAAAGCCCCAGAGCGATGGTGAAGTTATTGTAATTGTCCTTCATGATCACGCTGGCGAGGATGAAGTCCACCCACGGGGCGATAAAGGTGGTCAGCACCGTGTAGGTGATGACCGGACGGGACAGGGGCAGGGTGATCCGGGTGAAGGTCTGCCACTTCGTACAGCCGTCCAAATGGGCGGATTCGTCCAGCTCCGTGGGGATGGTGTCGAAAAACCCCTTCATAATGTAGTACCCGAGACCCGCGCCGCCGGAATAGACCAGCACCAGCGCCAGCAGCGTCTGGTCCAGCCCGAAGAGCTTGATCAAATGGTAAATGGCGATCACGCTCATAAATCCGGGGAACATGCCCAGCACCAGCGCGATGTTCATCATCGGCCGCCGCATCTTGAAGCGCAGGCGGGAGAAGGCGTAGGAGGTGAACAGAACGAAGAAGGTAGCGATCGCGCAGCTGGAAACGGCCACCACCAGCGTGTTGAGGAACCATCGCGGGTAGTTGAACAGGCTGGTGTCGGTAAACAGCCGGGTGTAGTTTTCAAAGGTCCACTCCCGGGGGATGATATAGCCGTCCAGCCAAGCGCCCGGTTCTCCCCGGAAGGATGTGATGACCAGATACACGATGGGAAGCAGCCACAGGATGGAGAGTACCGCCAGCGCAATGTAAATGCCGGCATTGGCGAGAAGCGACCTCAATTTCATGCTGTTCATCGGAACGTCTCCTCCTTTTTGGCCGAAGCCGTGATATTAAAGGCGATCAGCCCCATGGCCGCGCTGAGCAGGAACGTGATGATGCCGATTACGCTGGCCAGGTTGTAGTCGCCGCGCGTCACCGTCAGGCTGTACAGCCAGGTAACCAGAAGGTCCGTCTTGCCCGCGTGATAATAGTCGACGGAGGGGGGGCCGCCCCCGGTTAAGAAGAAGATGGCGTTGAAATTGTTGATGTTGCCGATGAACTGGGTGATCAGATAGGGCGCGGTGACGGCCAGCATATAGGGCAGCGTGATGGAGCGGAACTGCCGCACGGGGCCGGCCCCGTCTATGCGGGCGGCCTCGAACAGGTCCGCGGGGATGTTCATCAGGATGCCTGAGGTGATCAGCATGGTGTAGGGAATGCCGATCCACAGGTTGACCACGATGACCGTTACGCGGGCGATGCCGGGGTCCCGGAGAAACTGGACCGGGGAAAAGCCGAGGGCCCGCATAAAATCGCTTTGCAGGAGCGTGTTGATCGGGCCAAGGTCGCCGAGCAGCTGCCGCATAAACAGCAGGGTGACAAACCCCGGGACCGCGATGGCAATGACAAAGCAGGTGCGCCACAGGGATTTCAGCCGGATGCCCTGCTTGTTGATCATCAGGGCCACGATCATGCCGAAGAAATAGTTGAGGAAGGTGGCGAATACCGCCCAGATCAGGGTCCAGCCCAGAATGCGGATGAAGGTGTTGCCCAGAACCCCGTTGAGACTGAGCATATCGGTGAAGTTTTGCATCCCCACCCAGGTAAACAGGTTGCCCGGCGGCTGATGCAGGCGGTCGAAGTTGGTGAACGCCAGCAGGATCATAAAGATGATGGGCAGCGCGGTAAAGGCGGCCACCCCCAGCACGGGCAGGGACAGCATGGTGGTGTGGACATTCTTGTCCAGCAAATCCCGCAAATCCTGCCGGAAGCCGGCGGGGCGCTTGCCGCTCCGGATCAGGGTCTCTGCGGCGTAGGCCGCCTTGACCGCGGAGAGATGGACCGCCAGACCCGCCGCCAGCAGGGCAAAGGCGAACACCGAATAGAGGAGAATTTGAAGCGAGTTGTCGCCCGGGACATTGATGGGGATTTGATAGATCGGGTCCAGAACGCTGGTCATCTCCCGGGTGCCCAGCGTGGCGAAATCCCGTACATACTGCCAGCCAAAGGAGATAAAGCCGGCCAGCGTGAGGATTTGGACCGCGAGATACAGCAGGCCTCTGGCGAACTGCCCGTAGATCAGGCAGCCGAAGCCGGAGATCAGCGCCGTGGTCTTCGTGGGCCAGCTTCCGCGGGTCAGGGCGTGGATCAGAGATACAGAGTCCCTTTCCCGGGGCTTTTTTTGCTTTTGTTTTTCAGCCAAACCTCATTCACTCCCATATTAGAATAGTCGTTGGGGTGAGGCATGGCCTCACCCCAACGCAGAAGCGGACGGTTTACTCTGTAATTTGCGCGACCATCGCGTCCAGAAGCGTTTGGAGGTCGGTGCTGTCCTGATTGACCATCGCGGTCCCGAAGGCTCCGGCCGGTCCCCAGTAGGTATCGTTGTTGACATCGTTCTGCGAGGTGGCGTGGGCGGCCTGCGCGGCCAGAGCGGCCAGAGCGATGTTCTCATGTACGGCGGGGTTGGCCGCGGCGTTGATGTTGGAGGGGCCCATCGCGCGGGCGTTGAAGCGGGCGACCTGGCTGTCCTCGTTGGTGAGGAAGTCGGCGAAGTCCATCGCGACGACGACCTTGCTGGGCTCGGAAATCAGGGAGTTCACGCCCACCAGCTTATAGCCGCCGAAGGAGCCCATTTGCACCTGCCGGCCGTCCATCGTAAAGGTGGGAAGTTTGGCGGCCGCGTAGTTTTCGCCCAGGACATCCGAGATGTCTCCGGCGTTCCAGGTGCCCGAGATACCGGCCGAGATGCTGCCTCCGATTCCGCCCTTCAGCACGCTGTCGTCTCCGTCAATGAAGGCGGGGTGCGCGGCGAACGCCCGCATGGCCGTCGCGGCGCCCAGACCGTTGGCGTTGTTGAAGTCACAGATTTGCTTGCCCTCTTCGCTCATGGCCAGCGTACCGCCGGCGCCGAGGAAGAAGGACGCGACATACCAGCCGTTGTTGTCCAGATTCATCAGGACCCGTTTGCCGGCGGCGGCGGAAACCTCCAGAATCTTGTCCAGAGTCTGCACGTCGTC